>NZ_JABWQR010000025.1:0-113561 GCF_014270125.1 Pseudomonas sp. SWRI99
CCGCCATCGCGAGCAGGCTCACTCCTACAAGGGATTGATGTGTCTCAGGTCGGCATCGGATGCAGGTCGCAGTTACGCCCGGCCTTGGCCAATTGGCCGGGAACCTCATGCCCCAAAAGATCTGGCAAGCCGCGCGAAAGTTTCAGCAGCAGCGGCAAGTCGATACCGGTGACAATGCCGACTTCATCGCACAGATTCACCAAGTCCTCAGTGCAGATATTGCCCGACGCCCCCGGCGCAAACGGACAGCCACCGAGGCCACCGAGCGCTGCATCGAAGCGCCGCGCGCCGGCCTCGTATGCGGCCAGTACATTGCACAGGCCGAGGCCGCGGGTGTTATGGAAATGCAGGGTCAGATCGGCCGGCGAAACCCGCTGCAGCACCCGCCGCACCAGGCGATCGACCTGCCGCGGATTGGCCATGCCGGTGGTGTCGGCGAGGCTGATGCCCTGAATGCCGAGCTCCTGATACGCGTCGACGATTTGCAGCACGCGATCCTCGGCAATCCTGCCTTCGAACGGACAACCGAACGTGGTGGCGATGCTGCCGTTGAGGCGCGTACCCGAGCCGCTGACAAACGCGACGATGTCAGCAAACGCGGCCAGCGAATCCTCGCATCGCATGCGCATATTGGCCAGGTTGTGGGTCTGGCTGGCGGACATCACCAGATTCAGCTCATCGGCATTCGCCGCCAATGCCCGTTGCGCGCCACTGAGGTTGGGGATCAACGCCACGTAAATCACCCCCGGCTGGCGCTGAATGCCGTTGAACACCTGCTCACCGTCACGCAGGGCCGGGATGGCTTTGGGCGAGACGAACGAGCCGGCTTCGATGCGGCTGAATC
Source organism: Pseudomonas sp. SWRI99 (assembly GCF_014270125.1). NCBI lineage: Bacteria > Pseudomonadati > Pseudomonadota > Gammaproteobacteria > Pseudomonadales > Pseudomonadaceae > Pseudomonas > Pseudomonas sp. SWRI99. The sequence goes on from NZ_JABWQR010000025.1 coordinate 845, forward strand.
CGGCCTGTGACAGCTGATTGATCAAGGCGATCTTGTCAGCGGTTTCAACCCACGTCGGCTCGATCTGCAAGCCATCGCGCGGTGAGACCTCCTGGACGATGAGTTTGTGCGAATAGTCTGTGATCATTGCACCACCCCTTGGCTTTTCAGGCGTTCGATGTCGCGTTCAGTCAGGCCAAGATTGGCGAGAATGGCGTCAGTGTGCTGGCCCAGTGTCGGCCCGGACCAGTTCACTGCGCCGGGGGTTTGCGAGAGCTTGGGAACGATGCCGGGCATTTTCACCGTTGCGCCGCCAGGCAACTCTGCATTGAGCAGCATGTCCCGCGCCTGATAGTGCGGATCGGCGACGATGTCAGCCACCGAGTAGATGCGCCCGGCCGGCACCTCAGCGGCTTCGAGGGCGGCCAGTACCTCGTCGATCGGCAGGCTGCTGGTCCAGTGGGTGATGGCCGCATCGAGCAAGCCGCTCTTCGCCGCACGACCGTCGTTATGGGCGAATTCTTCTGCCTCGGCCAGGTCAGCGCGGCCAATGGCGTGCATCAGACGCTTGTAGATCGGGTCACTGTTGCCGGCGATCACCACGTAGGCGCCGTCAGCAGTGAGGTAAGTATTGGAGGGCGCGATGCCCGGCAAAGCGCCGCCGCTGCGTTCGCGGACATGGCCGAGCATGTCGTATTCCGGGACCAGACTTTCCATGACGTTAAATACGCTTTCGGCCAGCGATACATCGACAATCTGTCCGCCGCCCTGCCCGGTCTTGACCCGCAACAGCGACATCAACGCACCGATCACCGCGTGCAGCGAGGCCAGCGAATCGCCGAGGCTGACGCCGACCCGTGCCGGTGGCGAACCGGGGTTGCCGGTGGTGTAGCGAATGCCGCCCATGGCCTCGCCAATGGCGCCGAAACCGGGACGGTCGCGGTACGGGCCGGTCTGGCCGTAGCCAGAGATACGCACGAGGGTCAGGTTCGGATTCAAGGCATGCAGCACGTCCCAGCCCAGACCGAGCTTTTCCAACGCGCCAGGGCGCAGATTTTCGATGATCACGTCGGCGTCGCCGGCGAGTTGCTTGACCAGTTCGATGCCTTCAGCAGATTTGAGATTGAGTGCGAGGGATTTCTTGTTGCGCGATTGCAGGTACCACCACAGCGACGTACCTTCGTGCAGCTTGCGCCATTTGCGCAACGGGTCGCCCTGGCCCATGGCTTCGATCTTGATCACCTCGGCGCCGAACTCGGCAAGCATGCGCGCGGCAAACGGCGCGGCGATCAGGGTGCCGATCTCGATCACTTTGATTGCACTCAAAGGGGCAGTCATCGCGGGGTACCTCTTGTTCTTGGAATATGTCGCCAAGGCTAGAGGAACGATGATCGGCGAATCCAGCCGTCTCTCGGCAATGGGCGTTCGCGAAATGCGAATGCATCAGAGTGCTGTGGTGAATTCGAAGCCGCCTTCGCGGGCAAGCCCGCTCCCACAGGGTTCAAAGTCAGCCGCACAATTTGCATTCTCGCTGGAAACTGTGGGAGCGGGCTTGCCCGCGAAGAGGACGGCTCAATCAATCGAGATCAAGAGCCTTGTGCTCGCAAATGCTCAAACAACATCCGGCTCACCGGCGACAACCCCGCCTCATCGCGCACCACTATGATCAAGGTTCGATCCGCCCAGGCATCCGTCAGCGGCACCGCCCGCAACCCCAGCGCCTGACCGAACAACTCGTAGGCACGCTGCGGCAGAATGCCGATGCCCATGTTCGCCTGAACCATCCGGCAGACCGCGTCGAATCCCGGCACATGAATGCGAATGCGCAGGACCTTGCCGGCCTGCCGCGCCGCCGCGTGGGTGCGCATGTTGATCGAACTGGCCGCGTGCAAACCGACGTAGTCGCTGCCGAGGGTTTCGCCGAAGGCCACCGATTCGCGCGTAGCCAACGGATGCTCGGGCAGCATCACCACCACCAGTTTGTCCTGGCGATACAACGCGCTGTGCAGGCCTTTGGTATCGCTGTCGTCGGAGCAGATGCCGAGGTCCGCGACGCCATCAAGTACACCCTGAATCACCCCGGCACTGGGACGCTCTTCAAGGTCGGTCTTGACCTGCGGATGCTGCGCCGAGAAGTCGCGCAAGTCTTCGGGCAGAAACTGAATGATCGCTGAAAGATTGGCCAGCATGCGCACATAACCGCGCACACCGTGGCTGTGTTCGCCCAGTTCCAGGCCCATCTTCTCCACGTTGAAAAGCATCTGTCGCGCATGGTGTAGCAGCGTTTCACCGGCCGGCGTGAGGAGCATGCCTTTGGCCTGACGCACGAACAGAGCGATGCCCAACGCCTGCTCCAATTCCATCAGGCGCTTGCTCGCTGCCGACACGGCGATGGCTTCGCGCGCAGCCGCACGGGTCAGCGTGCCTTCTTCGTGGACGGCGACGAACAGTTGCAGAGTGATCAGGTCGAGGCGGCGGATCAGGCTTTTTTGCAACATGGAAGACTCAGCGGTAGTGGCGCGAACGAACGGCGAGGATAACGCCGTTCGCTCGCGCTGTGCCGGTCTCAAAACGCGTTGCGGAAAATCTCCTCGATCTGGCGCTGATCCGCCGCCCGTGGATTGGTCAGTCCGCAGGCGTCCTTCAAGGCATTGGCGGCGAGCACCGGGATGTCGCTGAGCTTGGCGCCCAGTTCACGCAAGCCGCCGGGGATCTCGACGTCTTTGGCCAGGCTGCGGATGGCGTTGATCGCCGCTTGGGCACCCTCTTCGGCGCTGAAGCCGCGGATGTCAGCGCCCATGGCGTGGGCGACGTCGGTCAGCCGGTCGGCACAGACCAACGCGTTGAACGTTTGGACATGGGGCAGCAGCACGGCGTTGCACACGCCGTGAGGCAAGTCATAAAAGCCGCCCAACTGGTGCGCCATCGCGTGGACAAATCCGAGGGATGCGTTGTTGAACGCCATGCCCGCGAGGAACTGCGCATAGGCCATGTTCTCTCGCGCTGCGAGGTCGCTGCCGTCGCGCACGGCCAGGCGCAGGTTGTTGCTGATCAGCGTCATGGCCTTCAAGGCGCAGGCATCGGTGATGGGGTTGGCGGCGGTCGAGACGTAGGCTTCGATGGCGTGCGTCAGGGCGTCCATACCGGTGGCGGCGGTCAGGCCCTTGGGCATGGCGACCATCAATTGCGGGTCGTTGACTGACAGCAGCGGCGTGACATTGCGGTCGACGATGGCCATTTTCACGTGGCGCGATTCGTCGGTGATGATGCAGAAGCGGGTCATCTCGCTGGCGGTGCCGGCGGTGGTGTTGATGGCGATCAGCGGCAGCTGCGGTTGGCTCGACTGATCAACGCCCTCGTAATCGCGAATCTGCCCACCATTGGTCGCACAGAGGGCGATGCCTTTGGCGCAATCGTGGGGCGAGCCGCCGCCCAGCGACACGACGAAATCGCAGCGACTCTCCTTGAGCAGCCCCAGCCCCATCTCGACATTGGCGATGCTCGGGTTCGGTTTGGCACCGTCAAAAATCACCGAGTCGATGTCCTGCATCGCCAGTTTCTCCGCGATCCTGGCGGCGACTCCGGCTTTCGCCAGGCCGACGTCGGTCACGATCAGCGCCTTGTGAAAACCGTAGTTACGGATCGCAATCATGGCTTCGTCGAGGCAGCCGTTGCCCATGATGTTGACGGCCGGGATAAAAAAGGTGCTGGTCATGCGCGCATCTCCTGACGGGGGGCCGGTTCGACTGCTGCTAGCCGGCGGACAGGCACAGCATCGACCGATCAGTCACGACGGATGTTGATCTGGCTCAATGGCGGCTCGTGATAAAGTCGCCGTCCATCTGCCCTTCGTTTTGAGACCGCCCACGTAATGACCGATTTCCTCAATGTCGACGCCACCCTCGAAGACTGGAACGCCCTGCGCACAGCAACCGACTTCAGCGCTTTGCTGGTGGGCAACGGCGCCAGCCGCGCGGTGTGGGATGACTTCGGCTACGACTCGCTGTTCGAAAACGCCCGCACTGTTGAAGAGAAACCCCTGAGCCCGTCGGAACTGGCGGTATTCGATGCACTGCAGACGCGTAGCTTCGAGCAAGTACTGGGCGCGCTGAAAACCACCAGTCGGGTCAACAAGGCCCTCGCCGTCAGCTCGGCGGCACCGCGCAACCGTTACTACGCGATCAAGGAAGCACTGATCAACACCGTGCACGCGGTGCACATTCCGTGGCGACTGGTGAAAGCTTCGACATTGGCGACGCTGAATGAAGAACTGGCGCGCTATCGCACGGTGTTCACCACCAATTACGACTTGCTCAACTACTGGGCGCTGCAACACCAGAGCGAGGCCATCGACGACCTGTTCAACGGTGCGAACGCGAGTTTCGATTTAACCCAGACGGCCACGAACAAACCGCGGCTGCTGTACCTGCACGGCGGCCTGCATCTGGTACGCAATCAGGATGGCACCGCGCGCAAACTGACTTCCACCGAGGGCACGCTGCTCGGCAGCTTTGCGATCAACAACACCCTCAAGACGCTGGATGACGTGCCGCTGTTCGTCACCGAAGGGCCCAGTGCCGACAAGCTCAAGACCATCCGCAGCTCGGATTATCTGTCGTTCTGTTATGAGCAGTTGTTGGGACACGGCGGCAACCTGTGCGTCTTCGGCCATGCGCTTGGCGAGCAGGATGCGCATCTGGTGCGGGCACTGCGGTTGGCGAAACCTGCAACCGTGGCGATCTCGATTTATCCGCGCAGTGCGGCGTTTATTCAGCATCAGAAGCGCCATTACAGCAACGTGTTCGACGGTACCGGGGTCGAGTTGCGGTTCTTTGATGCCAAGAGCCATGCGTTGGGCAATCCGAAGTTGTCGGTGCCGGTCGAGGTCTAGTGGCGAAGCCTCTGGCGCCTTCGCGAGCAGGCTCGCTCCCACAATGGAGTGCATTGCAACTGTAGGAGTGAGCCTGCTCGCGATAGCGGTCCGGCAGGCGACATCTGTGCTGGATCTGATGGCTTTATCGCGAGCAGGCTCACTCCTACAAGGGAAGTGGTGGACTCAGAGCACCAGCAGCGTCTTGTCCTTGATCGTCTTCGTTGCACCGTTCGCCTTCACGCTGGCGATGCCTTTATCGCACGCCGCCTGCGATGAATACGCCTCGCTGCTGCCGATGACCTCGTGGTTGGCCGCCTTAAGATTGAAGTAAGGATGGCCATCCTTGGTCGACTTTTTCTCGTAACGTTCATCGACCGCGCTGTTGGTCTGCACCGAGGCAATACCGCCATCGGCCCCGGCGCGCGTGGTGTACAGCTCGCTGGTCAGAATCGTTTCGGCATTGGCCGCTTTCAACACAAACCTGAATTGGCCGTTGCCGCTTTTACTCACTTCGTACCATCCGGACATGCTGGTTTCTCCTGGCGAATGAGAGGTTTCGCGCTTCAGAGTAAAGACCAGTCCGGGCTATCTGTCGCCTGTACCGGCCTCTTCGCGAGCAGGCTCGCTCCCACAGAGAGTTGCATTTCAGAATGTGGGAGGGGGCTTGCTCCCGAAGGCGGCATCACATCCAGCATCTTCGTTGGCTGACATGCTGCATTCGCAAGCAAGCCTCCTCCCACAAGGTTCGGCGGTGAATCAGGCCAGATAGCCGTCGGCGCGCAGAAGGGTTTCCAGGCAATGTTCGCTGATCTGGTAAAACGCCTTGAGTTCTTCGATTTTCGTCAGCAGCTGCGTCGGATCGACCGGATCGGCGCGTTTCACGGCGAGAATCATCTTGTTCTTGTTGGTGTGTTCCAGCGAGATGAACTCGAACACCTTGGTCTCGTAACCGCAGGCTTCAAGGAACAGTGCGCGCAGGCTGTCGGTGACCATTTCCGCCTGCTGGCCCAGGTGCAGGCCGTATTGCAGCATCGGCTTGAGCAGCGCCGGGCTCTGGATCTGCAAGCGGATCTGCTTGTGGCAGCACGGCGAGCACATGATGATCGACGCGCCCGAACGGATGCCCGTGTGGATCGCGTAGTCCGTGGCGATATCGCAGGCGTGCAGTGCGATCATCACGTCCAGTTGACTCGGCGCCACCGTGCGCACATCGCCACACTTGAACACCAGGCCCGGATGCTCCAGCTTCGCCGCCGCCGCGTTGCACAGATTGACCATTTCTTCACGCAGCTCGACACCGGTGACTTCGCCATCGGCCTTGAGGGTGTTGCGCAGATAGTCATGAATGGCGAACGTCAGATAGCCCTTGCCCGAGCCGAAATCCGCAACTCGCACCGGTTTGTCCAGCGCCAGTGGCGACGAGGTCAGCGCGTGGCTGAACACTTCGATGAATTTGTTGATCTGCTTCCATTTGCGCGACATCGCCGGGATCAGCTCGTGCTGCGCATTGGTCACGCCGAGGTCTTTGAGGAAGGGGCGGCTCAGTTCGAGGAAACGGTTCTTCTCGCGGTTGTGCTCGGCGGACGGTGCTTCGCGCAATTGCTGAGGTTTGCTTTTGAACAGCGAAGATTTGCCCTTTTTGCTGTATTCGAGCTGGGCTTCATCGCTCACGGCCAGTAAATGCGCATTTTTAAAGGCCTCCGGCACCAGCCCGGCAATCGTCGCCACGCCTTCGCTCAACGCCAGATTCTTGGTGATGTCGCGGGTCTTGTAGCGGTAAACGAAGGACAGGCACGGCTGCGCCTTGACCGTCACCGGCTTGATGATGATCCGCTGCAGATCCGCCTCTGCACCGACGTACTTGGCCAGCACCAGTTTGATGAAGCCGTTGTCGTCGAGGCTGGTCTGCAGCAGCTCGATGAACTGGGCGTGGTGATCGGCGGCCGGTTTGGCGGACGGCGCGGAAGAAGCGGAAACGGGCATGGACAAGCGGCCTCGGACGGGCGGGATCGGGAATGGCGGGTATTTTAGGGGGGATGAGAGCGCGGGACACGTGCTTATTTACCCAACGGCTTAAACTTGCGCAAACGCATTCCGGATGGGCAATGAATTTATGTGGCGAGGGAGCTTGCTCCCGCTGGGGCGCGAAGCGGCCCCCCGGCATTCATTCAGGCAAACCGAGACAGCAAAATTGCCGACTGCTGCGCAGCCGAGCGGGAGCAAGCTCCCTCGCCACAGGGTGTCAACCCAGCACCACCAACCGATTCGGCAATTCATTGCGCATCTGCGTCACCGGCACGTGCACCTTCAACAACTCTCCACACGCCTCCACACACGTCACAAACCCTTCCAGCGTGCGACCCTGCCGGACCTGTTCGGTAAACGCTGCGACAATCGCGTCCCAGTTGCTGTTATCCAGCCGCTTGGAAATCCCCTCATCCACCAGAATCTCGACATACCGCTCAGCCTCGCAGACAAAAATCAGCATGCCGGTGCCGCCAGCGGTGTGGTGCAGGTTCTGTTCAAGGAACTGCCGCCGCGCCAGGTTCGACGCACGCCAATGGCGTACGCGGCGCGGGACCAGGTGAGTGGTGATCCTGGGCAGGCGAAACAACAGGCACAGCACGATGAACATGCCCCACTGCACCAGCAGCAAGCTGCGCAGGGTCAGCCAGCCCGTGAGGTAATGGACGATACCGGGCAGCACCAGCGCCAGCAGGCTGGCCCACAGCAGCGGAATGTACGCGTAGTCGTCGGCGCGGGCGGCGAGCACCGTGACCAGTTCGGCGTCGGTGTCGCGCTCGACCCGGGCAATCGCCTCGGCGACTTTGCGTTGTTCGTGTTCAGTCAGTAATGCCATGTCGAAAAGTGCCTGCTCATTATTCTTTTGATGTCACCAGCCGCCGGACGAACCGCCGCCGCCAAAACTGCCCCCGCCGCCGCTGAAGCCCCCGCCGCCTCCGCCGCCAAAACCGCCACCGCCAAAACCACCCCCTCCCCCGGAGCCGCCACGACCGGCAGGCAGGATACCGAGCATCTGGCAGACAAACACCGTCAGGATGAACAACATCACCAAAAACATGAACAGCGCCGGGTGCCGCGAGATGAAATCATCGGCCGGGTCGCCGCTGGATTCATAAACGGTCGACGGCTCATCGAGTGGATTGCCGCCCAGCACCACCAGCATTGCCGCGACGCCGTCGCTGATGCCTTTGTTGAAATTGCCGGCCTTGAACGCCGGCGTGATGACCTGATGAATGATCACCGACGATTGCGCATCGGTCAGCCGGTCCTCCAGACCATAACCGACTTCGATGCGCAGTTTGCGCTCGTCACGGGCGACAATCAGCAGGGCGCCGTTGTTTTTGTCCTTTTGGCCGATGCCCCAATGCCGCCCCAGTTGAACGCCAAAATCCTCGATGGTGGTGCCTTGCAGGTCCGGCACCGTGACCACCACCAGTTGCTCGCCAGTGGCCTGTTCGTGGGCCTGCAATTGTTGGCTCAGTTGCGCGCGCACCGACGGCTCGAGCATCTGCGCCTGATCGACCACGCGCCCGCTCAGCGCCGGGAACGTCAATTCGGCCCGGGCGCTGACGGCGAACAGCCACAGCATCAGCACCAGGCCCAGTTTCAACACACGCATGGGCAACCTCGAGTCAGAACTTCACTTCCGGGGCCTTTTCCGCGCCGGGCGTGGTGGCTTCGAAGGTTTCGCGCATCGGCAGATCGCTGTACATCACGCTGTGCCACAGGCGACCGGGGAAGGTGCGGATCTCGGTGTTGTATTTCTGCACTGCCAGAATGAAATCGCGACGCGCCACGGCAATGCGGTTTTCCGTGCCTTCGAGTTGCGACTGCAGGGCCAGGAAGTTCTGGTTGGCCTTCAGGTCCGGATAACGCTCGGAGACCACCATCAAGCGGCTCAAGGCGCCGGTCAGTTGATCCTGGGCCTGCTGGAACTGCTTGAGCTTCTCGGGATTGTCGAGGGTGCTGGCATCGACCTGAATCGAGGTCGCCTTGGCCCGGGCTTCGATCACTGCGGTCAGGGTCTCCTGCTCATGTGCCGCATAGCCTTTCACGGTTTCCACCAGATTGGGGATCAGGTCGGCACGGCGCTGATACTGGTTCTGCACCTGGCCCCACGCGGCTTTCGCCTGTTCGTCGAGGGTCGGGATATTGTTGATGCCGCACGCGGTCAACAGCGTGGCGAACACCAGCAAAGTCGCGATCTGTAACCGTGAACGATTGGTTGGACTGATAGTCATTGCAGTAATGCTCCATGGCACATTTGATTTAAAAACCGAGCGCTGGACATTCCCGGCCGGCGGTTGGGGCATAATCGGCGCCGCCACTGGCATGCGACGGGTGAATGGGCTAAAAAGTGCCCTTCACGTTCACCCCGCCGCTGTCGGCGGTGGTTTTTGGCTCGGCTATTTTGCGCCGGCACCCGAACAACAATAGTCGCTCCCTACATTTTGGCTGGCCGGTGTTACATCACCGTTTGGGCCCTTGAGAAGAAATTCATGAAGAAGCTGTGTTTGCTGGGCCTGCTCGTCAGCCTGGCCAGTCATCAGGTACTGGCCGCCACGACCCCGGTTCCTCTGGAAAACAAGGACGCCTTCATCAGCAACTTGATGAAGCAGATGACCCTCGATGAAAAAATCGGCCAGTTGCGCCTGATCAGCATCGGCCCGGAAATGCCCCGCGAGCTGATCCGCAAGGAAATTGCCGCCGGCAACATCGGCGGTACCTTCAACTCGATCACCCGTGCCGAAAACCGTCCGATGCAGGACGCTGCCATGCGCAGTCGCCTGAAGATCCCGATGTTTTTTGCGTACGACGTGATCCACGGTCACCGTACGATTTTCCCGATTCCGCTGGCCCTCGCGTCGAGCTGGGACATGGACGCCATCGGCCAGTCCGGTCGTGTTGCCGCCAAAGAAGCCGCCGCCGACAGCCTCGACATCACCTTTGCGCCGATGGTCGATATATCCCGCGATCCGCGCTGGGGCCGCAGTTCCGAAGGTTTTGGTGAAGACACCTACCTGACCTCGCGCATTGCCAGCGTCATGGTCAAGGCCTATCAGGGCCAGACCCCGAGCGCGGCCGACAGCATCATGGCCAGCGTCAAGCACTTCGCCCTGTACGGCGCGGTTGAAGGCGGTCGCGACTACAACACCGTCGACATGAGCCCGGTGAAGATGTACCAGGATTATCTGCCGCCCTACCGCGCCGCGATCGATGCCGGCGCCGGTGGCGTGATGGTGGCGTTGAACTCGATCAACGGCATTCCGGCCACGGCAAACACCTGGCTGATGAACGACCTGTTGCGCAGGGATTGGGGCTTCAAGGGCCTGGCGGTCAGCGACCACGGCGCCATCTTTGAACTGATCAAGCACGGCGTAGCGCGCGACGGTCGGGAAGCGGCGAAGCTGGCGATCAAGGCCGGCATCGACATGAGCATGAACGACACCCTCTATGGCAAAGAATTGCCGGGGCTGCTCAAGTCCGGTGACATCGAGCAGAAGGACATCGACAACGCCGTGCGCGAGGTGCTCGCAGCCAAGTACGACATGGGCCTGTTCAAGGACCCGTACCTGCGCATCGGCAAGGCTGCGGATGATCCGGCCGACACCTACGCCGAAAGCCGCCTGCACCGCGCCGAAGCGCGCGAGGTAGCGCGTCGCAGCATGGTCTTGCTGAAGAACCAGAATGAAACCCTGCCGCTGAAGAAAACCGCGAAAGTCGCGCTGGTCGGCCCGTTGGCCAAAGCGCCGATCGACATGATGGGCAGTTGGGCGGCCGCCGGTCGCCCGGCACAATCGGTCACGCTGTTTGATGGCATGCGTTCGCTGATCGGCGACAAGGCCAACCTGATCTACGCCCGTGGCGCCAACATCACCGGCGACAAGAAGGTCCTCGACTACCTGAACTTCCTCAATTTCGACGCGCCGGAAGTCGTCGATGACCCGCGCCCGGCCAGCGTGCTGATCGACGAAGCAGTGAAAGCCGCGAAAGACGCTGACGTGATCGTGGCTGCCGTTGGCGAGTCCCGTGGCATGTCCCACGAATCCTCCAGCCGCACCGACCTGAACATTCCGGAAACTCAGCGCGAGCTGATCCGCGCGCTGAAAGCCACCGGCAAGCCGCTGGTGCTGGTGTTGATGAATGGCCGCCCGCTGACCATTCTTGAAGAGAACCAGTCCGCCGACGCCATTCTGGAAACCTGGTTCAGCGGCACCGAGGGCGGCAACGCCATTGCCGATGTGCTGTTCGGTGACTACAACCCGTCGGGCAAACTGCCGGTGACCTTCCCGCGCTCCGTGGGCCAGATTCCGACTTACTACAATCACCTGAGCATTGGCCGGCCGTTCACCCCGGGCAAGCCGGGCAACTACACCTCACAGTATTTCGATGACACGACCGGCCCGCTGTTTCCATTCGGTTATGGCTTGAGCTACACCACCTTCACCCTGAGCGACATGGCGCTGTCGTCGACCACCCTGAACGCCACCGGCAAGCTCGACGCCAGCGTCATGGTCAAGAACACCGGCAAGCGTGATGGCGAAACCGTGGTGCAGTTGTACATTCAGGACGTTACCGGTTCGATGATCCGCCCGGTCAAGGAACTGAAGAACTTCCAGAAAATCATGCTCAAGGCCGGCGAACAGAAAGTCGTGCACTTCACCATCACCGAGGATGACCTGAAGTTCTACAACGCTCAGCTCAAGTACGCGGCCGAGCCTGGCAAGTTCAACGTGCAGATCGGCCTGGATTCGCAGGCGGTGACGCAGCAGAGCTTCGAACTGCTGTAACCCTGCTCCCACGTTGATCGTTCCCCACGCTCTGCGTGGGAATGCAGCCCGTGACGCTCCGCGTCACTGGACGCGGAGCGTCCCTAGAGGCATTCCCACGCGGAGCATGGGAACGATCAAGATCGCAGCCTTCGGCAGCCCCTACAGGGTGAACACCATGCCATTGTAGGAGCTGCCGAAGGCTGCGATCTTTTGATCTTGCTCTAACCGCGGCGGTCGAGGATATTCACCACCAACCGATCCACCCACCCCCACAGGCGCTGCTTGACCCGCCGCCACAACGGCCGGCGTTGCCATTCCTCCAGACTCACCAGCTGACTCAAGCCGAAATCCTTCACAAAGCTCGCCTCGACCGCTGACGTCAACGCCGGGTCCAGCGCCTCCAGATTCGCCTCCAGATTGAAGCGCAGGTTCCAGTGATCGAAGTTGCAGGAACCGATGCTCACCCAATCGTCCACCAACACCATTTTCAAGTGCAGAAAGCACGGCTGGTATTCAAAGATCTGCACTCCGGCCTTGAGCAAGCGCGGGTAATAACGATGGCCGGCGTAACGCACCGACGGATGATCGGTGCGCGGCCCGGTCAGCAGCAGCCGCACATCGACACCGCGCGCAGCCGCTTTGCGCAGGGAGCGGCGGACGTTCCAGGTCGGCAGGAAATACGGCGTGGCCATCCAGATGCGCTGCTGGCCGCTGTTCAAGGCACGCGACAGCGATTGCAGAATGTCACGGTGCTGGCGGGCGTCGGCGTAGGCAACACGGCCCATGCCCTCGCCCTTTTCCGGCACGCGCGGCAGACGCGGCAAGCCGAAATGCGCGGCCGGGCGCCAGGCGCGGCGATAACGGTTGGCGATCCATTGCCGATCAAACAGCAATTGCCAGTCGATCACCAACGGGCCGCGGATCTCGACCATCACTTCGTGCCACTCGCTGACATCAAAGCCCGGCGTCCAGAACTCGTCAGTGACACCCGTGCCGCCCACCACCGCCAGGCATTGATCGACCAGCAACAACTTGCGGTGGTCACGATAGAAGTTGCCGACCCAGCGCCGCCAGCTCAAGCGATTGTAGAAACGCAGCTCCACCCCTGCCTGCATCAAGCGCTGACGCAATGTGAGGGTGAACGCCAGGCTGCCGTAATCATCGAACAGGCAACGCACGCGCACACCGCGCTCGGCCGCCAGCACCAGCGCCTGGACAATGGTGTCGGCACAGGCGCCGGCCTCGACCAGGTACAGCTCCAGTTCGATCTGCTCTTTGGCGCCCGCGATGTGCTCGAGCATTCGCGGAAAAAACTGCGGGCCGTCGATCAGCAATTCGAAACGGTTGCCGTCGCGCCAAGGGAACACTGCACCGCGCACGTCAGCGCGCCGTGAAGATCAGCACCGCACCCACCGGCACCGACAGACTGATGGCCGACAGCCCGGCCAGTTTACGCAGACTCTCCAAACCTGGCGCGAGGTCGAAATCCTCGGCATTGATCACCAGCGGCTCCAGCGTCACCACTTGAAAGCGCCGATCATCCAGGCGCGTAGCCAGCAACTCGGCCGGGTACTCGTGCTGTTTGCCGTGCAGATTGACGGTCAGCGGCAGGCGCAATTCCAGCTGCGCACCGGGGGCCAGATCGTTGATCGGACGCAGGTCGATCTGGGTGGTGATGGTTGCGTCGGGGAATTGCTCGATCTGGAACAGCTCCTTGCGCATGCGCTCATCGCGCAACGGGATGCCGCTGTTGATCGAGTCCAGCTCGACTTCGACTTCGGCGCGACCGTTGGGGTCGACTTTGCCGTGCAGCACCAGAAAGCGCTGCACTTCGGACACGTTGGCGTTTTTCGTGCTGACGAATGACAGCCGTGAAGACTCGCCGTCCAGATACCAATTGGCGTGTGCCGGTAAGGCAGCGGCGGCCAGCAGCAGACTGGCGCAAATCTTATCGAGGGAGCGGTTGAACATTGAAGACTCGTGGGGGTGATAAACCTGCACGAACCTTAACCGCCTGAAGCGTTATTGCAAACTTTCAGATCTTCTGGTGATTTCCCTGTGGCGAGGGAGCTTGCTCCCGCTCGGCTGCGCAGCAGTCGAAAAGCTTATGCAAAGGTTTTATCTGACACGCCGAGTTGTATGGTTTCGGGCCCGCTTCGCAGTCCAGCGGGAGCAAGCTCCCTCGCCACAGGGGAGGGTACTTTCCCAATCACGGATTAAGGCGGCAGCCTTGCCGTTCGCTCAGCCACTGCGCGTTGTTGCTGCGGCCCATGCCACTGACGCTGACGGTTTTGCTGGACGCTTCATCGCTGAAGCTGCTGATGGGCAGCCATTGCTTCACGTAGCCACGGCAATACTCGGCGTCGTTGTTCATCACATAACGGCACGAGCAATATTCCTTGGCGGTGTAGGCGCTGATGATGTCCGGGAAGGCCCAAAGGTTCTCGCGCTCATAAAAGCTCCAGCCGAGCAGCGCCACCAGCAGCAGCAACAGAAACCGCTTCATGGCCGCACCGCCTGCAACACGCGTTTGAGCAGTTCGTTGTGGTTATAGCTGCCGTCACGATCATCGCCGTAACGCACAACTACCAGTTTCTCGCTGGGAATCACATACAGCGCCTGGCCCCAATGGCCGAGGGCGGCGAAGGCGTCGGGCGGTGCGTCGGGCCACGGTGATGATGCGCCCTCGACAGGACGATTGAGCCACCAATGGCCGCCGGGCACGGCTTCGTCCTGATGCGCCTTGTAACCGGCAAAAGGTTTGAGGTTTAGCGCGACCCAATCCTTGGGCAGCAATTGTCGCTCGTTCCAGCGTCCGCCTCGCGCCATCAACAGACCGACCCGCGCCAGATCACGTGCAGTTAGATAGGCATAGGACGAAGCGACAAAAGTGCCGTTTGCATCGGTTTCCCAAACGGCGTGGCGAATGCCCAGCGGCTCAAACAGCGCTGTCCACAGATAGTCCGGATAACGCTGCGGGCCAACCATGGTTTTCAGCGCGGCGGCGAGCAAATTGCTGTCGCCGCTGGAATAACGGAAAGCTTGCCCTGGCGCCGCGTAGGCGTCGTGCTCGGCGGTAAATCCGGCCATGTCGCGATGGCCGCGGGTGTAGAGCATCGCCACCACCGAGGATTTTAGCGGGGCGTATTCGTAGTCTTCCTGCCAGTCCAGACCAGAGGCCCAATTCAGCAGATGGCCGAGGGTAATCGCCGGGTGTTTTTCCAGCGCCGGGTAGAATTTCAGCGCAGGATCGTCGAGTTTGAACAGGCCTTCGCCGTAAGCCATACCGAGGACGGTAGCCAACAGGCTTTTGCTGATCGACCAGGTCAGGTGCGGGGTCTGTTCGGTGGTCGGGCCGGCGTAGCGTTCGTAGATAATCTGGCCGTCGCGGATGATCAGCAAGGCGTCAGTGCGGATGCCTTGGCGGGTGGATTCGTCACGGGTTGGGAAGGCGTAGTTTTCCAGATCGGTAACGGCAGTGATCTGCGGACCGGCCGACCATTGCTTGCCGGGCCATTGTTCGGCCTGGGCGGTGAGGCTGATCAGCAGCAGGAACAGCGACAGGCCTTTGAACATGGTGGGGGCTCGGGGGTGGGTCTGCTGAGATTAGGCGGGATTCATGACAGGTTGGTGGCGTTTCATATATTGCTATCGCGAGCAGGCTCACTCCTACGGTTCATCGCATTTCAACTGAAGAAATGCGGTCCCCTGTAGGAGTGAGCCTGCTCGCGATGCGGCCCTTCAGATCACCGCCAAGGCCTTGGCCAACCGCTTGGCCCGAGCCCCCGCCGCCAACTGCATCACCCCCTCGTCCCGCTGCCACATCTGCGCCCACTCCGCCGGGCCCTCGGCCAGCGCCTGATCAACTTCGCCCTTGAGCGCTTCGAACTGCGCAAACAACCCACCCAAAAGCACATGCCCGGCCGGATTGTTCGGCGGTTGCCGACTGGCCTCGGCACACCCGGCCAGCAGCGCCAGCAAACGCAGTTGCAGCGTCTGCGGCCAGTCGCTGTCCTGGCCGACACCGTACAACCACGCGGTCATGGCACTGAGCACGTAAACATCCTCAAGGGTTCGAAACGGTTTGACGTAAGCGTCCCAGCCATCGCCGGCGAGCAATTCGCACAGCGCGCCATCGAGGTGCAGCCGCCCATGGCTGATGTCGGGCATCAACGGCAACGCCGGCAGCTTTTCCACCTTCACGCCAGGCTCGCCGGGATAGACCACCGCCAGACTCAGGCGCGGCGCTTCGCCGGGTGATTCGCTGCGCGCTGCAATCAGCAGCCAGTCCGCCGCATCGCCAGCGGTGACGAAATCCTTGCGCCCGCTCAAGCGCAAATCGCTCAACCGCGTCTGCATGTCCGCCGGGCGCAGGCTGCGCTGTTCGGTCGCACACAAGGCACCCAGGCTCAGCGGCGCGCTCGGCCACAACATGCGCAACGCTGCCTGATAACCGACCAGAAACGCCAGCCCTGGCGTCGCCATGCGCCGTCCGCCCGCGACCGCCAATTCGAAAGGCGTGACGCTGCCCAACGTCTGCAACAACGTCGCAAAACCCTCCGCCAAGTCAGCAACAGCGGGCAAGCGTTCACGGCTGTGCAGCAAATCTGGCCAGGGCATAAGCGGCTCCTTTTGGGCTGTCATATAAGCATCACCGAACGTTCATGGCGATGACACCGGGGCTACATAGCCTGACTTTGCACAACACGGCTGCATAAAGAAAGTCGATCGGCTGCAACCCACGACGGGTTCAAGGCCCGTACGGAGATTCACATGACGCAAATCGCCCGCATCAGCGACACCGGCAATGAACGCCGCCTGCAAGCCGAACGCCTGATCGGCGCCCAGGCTTTGCAGCAAGCCCAGGCCCTGCGCTTCAACGTCTTTAGCGGCGAGTTCAACGCCAAACTCAAAGGCGCGGAGCTGGGTCTGGACATGGATGATTATGATGTTCACTGCAGCCACATCGGCGTGCGTGACCTGAATACCGGGCGCCTGGTGGCGACCACGCGTCTGCTCGATCACACCGCCGCCAGCAGCCTCGGCAAGTTTTACAGCGAAGAGGAATTCAGCCTGCACGGCCTCGCGCATCTGCAAGGCCCGATCCTGGAGATCGGCCGCACCTGCGTCGACCCGGCCTATCGCAACGGCGGCACTATCGCTGTGCTCTGGGGCGAATTGGCCGAAGTGCTCAATCAAGGTGGCTACAGCTATTTGATGGGCTGCGCGAGCATTCCGATGCAGGACGGCGGCATTCAGGCCCACGCGATCATGCAGCGTCTGCGCGAGCGTTATCTGTGCACCGAACACCTGCGTGCCGAGCCAAAAAAACCGCTGCCGACACTGGATATTCCATCGAACGTGATCGCGGAAATGCCGCCGCTGCTCAAGGCCTACATGCGCCTGGGCGCGAAGATCTGCGGCGAGCCGTGCTGGGACGAAGACTTCCAGGTCGCCGACGTGTTCATCCTGCTCAAGCGCGACGAACTCTGCCCGCGCTACGCCAAGCACTTCAAGGCGGCCGTGTGATGAGCCGGCTGCGGGTGTACGCGCGAATCGCGCGAGTGCTGCTGGTGGTGACGCTGGGGCTGACCATGGCCAGCGTCTTCGGTGTGTTCGAACGGATCGGTCTGGCACACTCGATGGAACGTCGCCAGCGCTGGTCGCGCTTCTTCATGGCACGCCTGAGCAACGCCCTGCCCTTTCGCGTGACGGTGCATGGCGAGCTGCCGAAACAGCCGATGCTGTGGGTCAGCAATCACGTGTCGTGGACCGACATTCCGCTGCTGGGCATGCTCACGCCGCTGTCGTTTCTGTCCAAGGCCGAAGTGCGCACCTGGCCGGTGGCCGGCTGGCTCGCGGCCAAGGCCGGCAGCCTGTTCATCCGTCGCGGCGCCGGCGACAGCCAGTTGATCCGCAAACAGATGACCCGTCACCTGCAAACCGATCACGCCTTGCTGATGTTCCCCGAAGGCACCACCACCGACGGCCGCTCGCTGCGCACTTTTCATGGTCGCTTGCTGTCGGCCGCGATTGATTCAGAGGTGTTGCTGCAACCGGTAGCGATCCGTTATCTGCGTGATGGCGAAATCGATGGGCTGGCGCCGTTCATTGGCGACGATGATTTGCTCTCGCATTTGATGCGGTTGTTCAGCAACGATTGCGGCGATGTCGAAGTACATTTGCTCAAACCGATCGCGTGTCAGGGTCGTGAGCGTGCAGCGCTGGCGTTCGAGGCGCAGCAGGCGGTGCAGAAGGCGTTGTTTGGATCGGTTCCCGACACCCGACAAGCGCCGATACGCCCGGCAATCGCTGCCTGAAACACAGATCCCTTGTGGGAGTGAGCCTGCTCGCGATAGCGGTCTATCAGTCGATGCAACTGTGACTGACAGACCGCTATCGCGAGCAGGCTCACTCCTACAATTAGATTTTCGGTGGTTTCGCGTTTTGTGCGAAATCCTGTAGCTGCGGGTAGAACAAACTGAAGTCTTCGCTCAGCGGTTCATACAAGCGCCGCAATTCCTCCATCGCGCCCGCCAGCTCTTCAGGCCTGGTCAACCGTCGCGAGATTCCACGCAGCACCTGTTCCAGCACTTCAAATTCGCGATACGACCCCAGCCAGTCGTTGGCAACCATGTGCGGCGCGATCTTCGCCAGCCGTTCGGGCAGTTGCCGTTCGCGGGACAGCACCTGATACACGTCAGCGGTGAACAGCTCCAGTGGCCGATCGGCATAGCTCGACCAATCCCGCGCCAGGCAGTGATCGAAAAACACATCGAGGACGATCCCGGCGTAGCGTCGCCGGGTCTGCGAAAAACGTCCCAGGGCGATGTCCACCAACGGGTGACGGTCGGTGAACACGTCAATGCGCCGATGCAGTTGAATCGCTGCCTCGATCTCCGGGGCAAACTGCCCTTGCAGGCGCCCTTTGACGAAGTCGCCATACAGGCTGCCGAGCAGCTGGCCGGGGCGCTGGCCACCGAGGTGCAAATGTGCGAGATAGTTCATGGGGCGCAGCTTAGCACTGCGTCCGCCCCGCTATCACCTCAATATCGTTATAACCCGATATAGCGATTTATAAGCTCGTCAGACCGATTTCATATTGGTATATCGCGATCTAACGATTTAAAGTTCGCCTCATCGCGATATATCGCCACTGCCAACACGAGCCCAAGCCATGAACCTCGACCTCGACGAAATAATAAAAGCCCTGGCGCACCCAGTACGGCGAGACATCCTCAACTGGCTGAAGAATCCCAAAGCCGAATTTCCCGAGCAGTTGCACAACCACGAATACGGCATCTGCGCCGGACAGATCGATCAACGCTGCGGCCTGTCGCAATCGACCGTGTCGGCGCACTTGGCAACGCTGCAACGGGCCGGGCTGATCAGCAGCCAGAAGGCCGGGCAGTGGCATTTTTTCAGACGTAACGAGGACGTTATCCAGGCGTTTCTCACCACCCTCAGTAAAGAGCTCTGACCCTTAACGTCAGCCAGCCGACAAGGAAACCCGCATGCCCCTCTCGCTCCTCATCCTGGCCCTGAGCGCCTTCGCCATCGGCACCACCGAATTCGTCATCATGGGCCTGCTGCCCGATGTGGCGACCGACCTCGGTGTGTCGATTCCCGGTGCCGGCTGGCTGGTTACCGGTTACGCCCTTGGCGTGGCCATCGGCGCACCGTTCATGGCGCTGGCCACTGCGAAGCTGCCGCGCAAGGCCGCGCTGGTGGCGTTGATGGGCATCTTTATTGTTGGCAACCTGCTCTGCGCCATCGCCAGCGATTACAACGTGCTGATGTTCGCTCGCGTGGTCACCGCACTGTGTCACGGCGCGTTCTTCGGCATCGGTTCAGTGGTGGCGGCCGGTCTGGTCGCGCCGAACAAACGTGCTTCGGCGGTGGCCTTGATGTTCACCGGCCTGACTCTGGCCAACGTGTTGGGCGTACCGCTGGGCACGGCGTTGGGTCAGGAAGCCGGTTGGCGCTCGACCTTCTGGGCAGTCACCGTTATCGGCGTGATCGCGCTGATCGGCCTGATCCGTTTCCTGCCGGCCAAGCGTGACGAAGAAAAGCTCGACATGCGCGCCGAACTCGCCGCACTCAAAGGCGCCGGCATCTGGCTGTCGCTGAGCATGACCGCGCTGTTCGCCGCCTCGGTGTTCACCCTGTTCACTTACGTTGCGCCGCTGCTCGGCGAAGTCACCGGCGTCTCGCCGAGTGGCGTGACCTGGACGCTGATGCTGATCGGCCTGGGCCTGACCGTCGGCAACATCATCGGCGGCAAGCTCGCGGACAAAGGCATGGCCGCCACGCTGATCGGCGTGTTCATTGCCATGGCCGTGGTCTCCACCGTGCTGAGCTGGACCAGCGTTGCGCTGATCCCGACTGAAATCACCCTGTTCCTCTGGGCCACCGCGTGTTTCGCCGCCGTGCCGGCGCTGCAAGTCAACGTGGTGACCTTCGGCAAAGCTGCACCCAATCTGGTCTCGACCCTGAACATCGGCGCTTTCAACGTCGGCAACGCCCTCGGCGCTTGGGTCGGTGGCAGCGTCATCGCCCACGGCTACGGCCTGACCCGCGTGCCGCTCGCAGCCGCCGCGCTGGCCGTGCTCGCGCTGCTGGTGACCCTGATTACCTTCCGCCAGAACGGCAATGCCGAGCTGGCCCCTGCTTCCAACTGATCAACTTCCCTTCAAGAGGCTTATAGACATGGCGACTATTTTCGATCCCATCAAACTCGGCGACATCGAGCTGAGCAACCGCATCATCATGGCCCCGCTGACCCGCTGCCGCGCCGACGAAGGCCGCGTTCCCAACGCGCTGATGGCTGAATACTACGTACAACGCGCCTCGGCCGGTCTGATCCTCAGCGAAGCCACATCGGTAACGCCGATGGGCGTCGGCTACCCGGACACCCCGGGCATCTGGTCCAACGATCAAGTGCGTGGCTGGGCCAACGTCACCAAGGCGATTCACGCTGCCGGCGGCAAGATCTTCCTGCAACTGTGGCATGTCGGCCGCATCTCCCACCCGTCGTATCTCAACGGTGAAACACCAGTCGCGCCGAGCGCCATCCAGCCAAAGGGCCACGTCAGCCTGGTGCGCCCACTGGCCGACTATCCGACGCCGCGCGCCCTGGAAACCGCTGAAATCGCCGACATCGTCGACGCCTACCGCACCGGTGCAGAGAACGCCAAGGCCGCCGGTTTCGACGGCGTGGAAATCCACGGCGCCAACGGTTATCTGCTCGATCAGTTCCTGCAAAGCAGCACTAACCAGCGCACCGACCACTACGGCGGCTCGCTGGAAAACCGTGCGCGCCTGCTGCTGGAAGTGACGGATGCCGCCATTGAAGTCTGGGGCGCCGGCCGCGTCGGTGTGCACCTGGCACCGCGTGCCGATTCCCACGACATGGGCGATGACAACATCGCCGAGACCTTCACTTACGTCGCCCGTGAACTGGGCAAGCGCGGTATCGCCTTCATCTGCTCGCGCGAGAAAGAAGGCGCCGACAGCCTCGGCCCACAGCTGAAAGAAGCGTTCGGTGGCCCTTACATCGCCAACGAAAAATTCACCAAAGAAAGCGCCAACGCCTGGCTGGCCGCAGGCAAGGCTGACGCAGTGGCGTTCGGCGTGCCGTTCATTGCCAACCCGGATCTGCCGGCACGCCTGAAGGCTGATGCGCCGCTCAATGAGCCGCATCCGGAAACCTTCTACGGCAAGGGTCCGGTGGGTTATATCGACTATCCGACGCTGTAAGCCATACCCTGGAAACGCCAAAGCCCCCGACTTGTGAGAGTCGGGGGCTTTTTGTTGTTGCCGGAGGATGAGGGCAAGCGGCGAAACACGGCTTCACAACAACGACACAATTTCCCTACAAAATGCCTGGCTCGCTACGTTTAAACTCTGCGCCGCGATCAATGGCCATGCCGGCTGATTGACATCCCCATGGCCAATTGCGCATTTTGTTTCATTTGCGCAGGCTGGGGCTCAGGCGCAGCATGTCCAGCCCGGTGTCGACCCAGCGTTCAGCTTCTGCATGCAGGTCAAAGCCGTCCGGTGCCAGCAGCCAGCCATATAGAAGGCCATCGATGTAGGCGTGAATACTGATGGCCGCGCGGGCGGTGTCGAGATCTGCCGGCAACTGGCCGCGATTCACCGCATTGCGCAGGGTCAGGCCGATGCGCACATTGCAGTCGAGGCTGGCTGTCCGGCGCTGCTGGCGCAGATCGCACATTTCATCGGTGAACTCGCATTTATGAAACAGAATTTCGTTGATGCGCCGGGTTTTCGGGTCCAGCGCAACTTGATGAAACAAATGAATCAGCAATTTGCGCATACAGCCCAATGGATCGAGTTCGTCCTCGCTTTCACTGGCCTTGGCCAATTCATCCAGCGGCTCATGCAGACTGTCGAGCATGGCCTGAACCAGATCGGCCTTGTTGCTGAAATGCCAGTAGATGGCACCACGCGTGACACCGGCCAGGGTCGCGATGTCCGCCAGGGTGGTGCGGGCGACCCCCCTTTCATAAAAGGCCTTCTCAGCCGCTTCCAGAATCTGGCTGCGGGTTTCTTGAGCTTCCTCTTTGGTACGACGGACCATGGCAGTAAAACCTCAAACAGGACGTTTCAGGGATGGCTGAATATCCGCTGAATAAAGAGGGGGCGATCTCTCATGAATCGACTCCCCGGCCTACAATTTCAAACCTTGCGACGACTTTTGTAACAGGGTGGGTACGCGGCGCAGGTATTTACAAACAACCATGAACGTAAGTATATTCCTTAGCAAGCTACTTATCCACCCGGTGCCCGATTTTTACTTTTCCACACTTCTTGTGCGCTTTTCGCGCGCCTGACCCGAGGATCTACATGCAATTCAAGCCAGCTGTTACCGCCCTGGTCACTGCCGTCGCCCTGGCATCGCTGCTCAGCGGATGTAAAAAGGAAGAAGCGGCCCCGGCCGCTCCGCCTCCTCAGGTCGGCGTCGTCACTCTGCAACCACAAGCTTTCACGCTCACCTCGCAACTGCCGGGCCGCACCAGTGCGTTCCGCATCGCCGAAGTGCGTCCGCAGGTCAACGGCATCATTCTCAAGCGTCTGTTCAAGGAAGGCGGCGACGTCAAAGCCGGCCAGCAGCTGTATCAGATCGATCCGTCGGTCTATGAAGCGACCCTGAAAAGCGCCGAAGCCAACCTGCGTTCGACCAAGTCGATTTCCGACCGCTATAAGCAACTGGTCGATGAACAAGCCGTCAGCCGTCAGGAATACGACACTGCCGTGGCCAATCGGATGGAGTCGGAAGCGTCACTGCAGAGTGCGCAGATCAATGTCCGTTACACCAAGGTTTATGCGCCGATTTCCGGTCGTATCGGCCGCTCTTCGGTGACCGAAGGCGCGCTGGTCAGCAACGGCCAGGCCGATGCCATGGCCGTGATCCAGCAGCTCGATCCGATCTACGTCGACGTCACCCAGTCGTCGGTCGAATTGCTGGAACTGCGCCGTGAACTGGAAAGCGGCCGTCTGCAAAAGGCTGGCGACAACGCCGCCAAGGTCAAGCTGACTCTGGAAGACGGCAGTCAGTACAAGCTCGACGGCAAGCTGGAGTTCTCCGAAGTCTCGGTTGACCAGACCACCGGTTCGGTGACTTTGCGCGCGGTGTTCCCGAACCCGGATCACACCCTGCTGCCGGGCATGTTTGTGCACGCCCAGTTGCAGGCCGGTGTTAACAGCGCCGCGATCCTCGCGCCTCAGCAAGGCGTGACCCGCGACCTCAAAGGCACCCCGACCGCACTGGTCGTCGGCGCCGACAACAAGGTCGAGTTGCGTCAGCTCAAGGCCAGCCGCACCGTCGGTAGCCAGTGGCTGATCGAAGACGGCCTGAAGGCCGGCGATCGTCTGATCACCGAGGGCTTGCAGTACGTCAAACCGGGCGTTGAGGTCAAAGCGACCGAAGCGACCAACGTCGGCACCAAGAACCCGGCCCCCGCTCAGGCAGCTGATAAAGCCGCCGGCGGCCAAGGGGAGTAACTCATGTCAAAATTCTTCATCGACCGTCCGATTTTCGCCTGGGTAATAGCCCTGGTGATCATGCTGGTCGGCGCGCTTTCGATCCTGAAATTGCCGATCAACCAATACCCGAGCATTGCACCGCCGGCCATTGCGATCTCCGTGACCTACCCGGGTGCGTCCGCGCAAACCGTGCAGGACACCGTGGTGCAAGTGATCGAGCAGCAACTCAACGGTATCGACAACCTGCGTTATGTGTCCTCGGAAAGTAACTCCGACGGCAGCATGACCATCACCGCGACCTTCGAGCAAGGTACCAACTCCGACACCGCGCAGGTCCAGGTCCAGAACAAGCTGAACCTGGCCACCCCGCTGTTGCCCCAGGAAGTGCAGCAGCAAGGTATCCGCGTGACCAAGGCAGTGAAAAACTTCCTGCTGGTGATCGGCGTGGTATCGCGTGACGGCAGCATGACCAAGGACGACCTGTCCAACTACATCGTGTCGAACATGCAGGACCCGATCTCGCGCACCGCCGGTGTCGGTGACTTCCAGGTCTTCGGTGCCCAGTACGCGATGCGCATCTGGCTGGACCCGGCCAAGTTGAACAACTTCAACCTGACCCCGGTCGACGTCAGAACCGCCATCGCGGCGCAGAACGTTCAGGTTTCATCCGGTCAGCTCGGTGGCTTGCCTGCCGTCAAGGGCCAGCAACTGAACGCGACGATCATCGGCAAGACCCGTCTGCAGACAGCCGAGCAGTTCAAGGAAATCCTGCTCAAGGTCAACAAGGACGGCTCGCAGGTTCGCCTCAAAGACGTGGCTGAGGTCGGTCTCGGTGGTGAAAACTACGCGATCAGCGCCCAGTTCAACGGCAGCCCGGCGTCCGGTCTGGCGGTGAAACTGGCCAACGGCGCCAACGCTCTCGACACGGCCAAGGCCCTGCGTAACACCATCGACAGCCTCAAGCCGTTCTTCCCGCAAGGCATGGAAGTGGTGTTCCCGTACGACACCACGCCAGTGGTGACCGAGTCGATCAAAGGCGTGGTGCACACGCTGGTCGAAGCGATCGCACTGGTGTTCCTGGTGATGTTCCTGTTCCTGCAGAACTTCCGCGCCACCGTCATCACCACGATGACCGTGCCGGTGGTATTGCTCGGTACGTTCGGCATCCTCGCCGCCGCCGGTTTCAGCATCAACACCCTGACCATGTTCGGCATGGTGCTGGCCATCGGTCTGCTGGTGGACGACGCCATCGTTGTGGTGGAAAACGTCGAACGGGTGATGAGCGAAGAAGGCTTGTCACCGAAGGAAGCCACGAAAAAATCCATGGGCCAGATCCAGGGAGCCCTGGTCGGTATCGCCCTGGTGCTGTCGGCGGTACTGCTGCCGATGGCGTTCTTCAGCGGCTCCACCGGGGTGATTTACAAGCAGTTCTCGATCACCATCGTTTCGGCCATGGCCCTGTCGGTACTGGTTGCCCTGATCTTCACCCCGGCGCTGTGCGCGACCATGCTCAAGCCGATTCCGAAAGGCGAACATGGCACCCCGAAGAAAGGTTTCTTCGGCTGGTTCAACCGCAACTTCGACCGTGGCGTGCAGAGTTACGAGCGTGGCGTCGGCAACATGCTGACCCGCAAGGTGCCGTACCTGCTGGCTTATCTGTTGATCGTGGTCGGCATGATCTGGCTGTTCACCCGCATCCCGACCGCGTTCCTTCCAGAAGAGGACCAGGGCGTTCTGTTCGCTCAGGTGCAGACCCCGGCAGGTTCGAGTGCCGAGCGCACGCAGGTGGTCGTGGATGAAATGCGTGAGTATCTGCTGCGTCCCAACAAGGACGGCGGTGAGGCGGACGCGGTGGCGTCGGTGTTCACCGTGACCGGCTTCAACTTCGCCGGCCGTGGTCAGAGTTCGGGTATGGCGTTCATCATGCTCAAGCCGTGGGGCGAGCGTAACGCTGACAACAGCGTGTTCAAGCTCGCGGCCCGTGCCCAGCAACACTTCTTCAGTTTCCGCGATGCGATGGTGTTTGCCTTCGCCCCGCCAGCGGTACTGGAATTGGGTAACGCCACCGGTTTCGACGTGTTCCTGCAGGACCGCGCCGGTATCGGCCACGAAAAACTGATGGAGGCACGCAACCAGTTCCTCGGCATGGCAGCACAGAGCAAGGTGCTGACGCAGGTGCGGCCGAACGGCCTGAACGACGAGCCGCAGTTCCAGCTGGAAATCGACGACGAGAAGGCCAGCGCCCTCGGCATCACCATCAGCGATATCAACAACACCCTGTCGATCGCGCTGGGCAGTAGCTACGTCAACGACTTCATCGACCGTGGTCGCGTGAAGAAAGTGTACGTGCAGGGCCAGCCGGACTCGCGCATGAGCCCCGAAGACCTGAAGAAGTGGTACGTGCGTAACGCCGACGGCACCATGGTTCCGTTCTCGGCGTTTGCCAAGGGCGAATGGGTCTACGGCTCACCGAAACTGGCGCGCTACAACGGTGTAGAAGCAGTCGAGATTCTCGGGGCTCCGGCGCCGGGCTACTCCACCGGTGAAGCGATGGCCGAAGTCGAGGCGATTGCCAAGAAGCTGCCGGCCGGTGTCGGTATCTCCTGGACCGGTCTGTCCTACGAGGAGCGTCTGTCCGGCTCGCAAGCGCCAGCGCTGTACGCCCTGTCGCTGCTGATGGTGTTCCTGTGCCTGGCGGCGCTGTACGAGAGCTGGTCGATTCCGATCGCGGTCATGCTCGTGGTACCGCTGGGGATCATCGGTGCCTTGATGGCCACCAGTCTGCGCGGCCTGTCCAACGACGTGTACTTCCAGGTGGGCCTGTTGACGACCATCGGTCTGGCGGCTAAAAACGCCATTCTGATTGTCGAATTCGCCAAGGAATTGCACGAGCAGGGACGCACCCTGCGTGAGGCGGCTATCGAAGCCTGCCGCATGCGTCTGCGTCCGATCATCATGACGTCGCTGGCCTTCGTCCTCGGTGTTGTACCGCTGGCGATCTCCACCGGCGCCGGCTCAGGCAGTCAACATGCGATCGGTACGGGCGTGATTGGCGGTATGCTCACGGCCACGATCCTGGCGATCTTCTGGGTCCCACTGTTCTTTGTCACGGTTTCGTCCATGGGCCAACGTAAAAACGCCCACGTGGATGACACTCAAGAAACTCCTAAAGAGGCTGGCCAATGAGCAAGTCGCTACTCTCCATCGCAGTCGCCGCCTTCGTGCTGAGCGGTTGCTCGCTGATACCTGATTATCAGCAGCCTGAGGCTCCGGTCGCAGGCCAGTACCCACAAGGGCCGGCGTATTCGCCGACCCAGGCACCGGCACAAGCCGCTGCCGAACAGGGCTGGCAGCAGTTTTTCCATGACCCGGCGCTGCAGCAATTGATTCAGGTCGCACTGGAAAACAACCGCGACCTGCGTGTCGCGGCGCTGAACATCGACGCCTACGCGGCGCAGTACCGCATCCAGCGTGCCGACCTGTTCCCGGCGGTGTCGGCGAACGGTTCCGGCAGCCGCCAGCGCCTGCCGGCCCGCGCCTCGCAAACCGGCGAGTCGAGCATCAGCAGTTCCTACTCGGCGACCGTGGGTGTCAGCGCCTACGAGCTCGACCTGTTCGGTCGCGTTCGTAGCCTGAGCGAGCAAGCGCTGCAGCAATACTTCGCCACCGAAGAAGCGCGGCGCAGCACCCAGATCAGTCTGGTCGCCAGCGTCGCCAACGCTTACCTGACCTGGCAAGCGGACAAGGAACTGCTCAAGCTGACCCAGGACACCCTCGGTGCCTTCGAAGAAAGCTACAAGCTGACCAGCCGCAGCAACGAAGTCGGTGTGGCCTCGGCGCTGGATCTGGCGCAATCGCGAACCTCGGTGGAAAACGCCCGGGCGCAACTGGCGCGGTATACCCGCCAGGTGGCGCAAGACGAAAACAGCCTGACCCTGCTGCTCGGCACCGGCATTCCAGCCAACCTGCAAGCGGCCAAACCGTTGTCGGACGATCTGCTCAGCGACGTGCCGGCCGGTCTGCCTTCGGATCTGCTGCAACGTCGTCCGGACATTCTGCAAGCCGAGCACAACCTGAAAGCGGCTAACGCCAATATCGGCGCAGCCCGTGCCGCGTTTTTCCCGAGCATCAGCCTGACCGCCAACGCGGGCACGCTGAGCCCGGACCTGTCCGGTCTGTTCAAGGGTGGCTCGGGAACGTGGCTGTTCCAGCCGCAGATCAACCTGCCGATTTTCAACGCCGGCAGCCTGCGCGCCAGCCTCGACTACGCCAAGATCCAGAAGGACATCGGCGTGGCGAACTACGAGAAGTCCATCCAAACGGCCTTCCAGGAAGTCGCCGACGGCCTGGCCGCACGTCAGACCTACACCGAGCAATTGCAAGCGCAGCGTGACTTCGTTCAGGCCAACCAGGATTACTACCGCCTGGCCGAACGTCGCTACCGCATCGGCGTCGACAGCAACCTGACCTTCCTCGATGCCCAGCGTCAGTTGTTCAGCGCGCAACAGGCGCTGATCACCGACCGCCTCGCGCAGCTGACCAGTGCGGTCAACCTGTACAAGGCTCTTGGTGGCGGCTGGAATGCGCAGACCGCGCAGAACGAGCCGGTGAAAGAAGAAGCGCCGAAGATGAAGTTGTTCTGATCATCGGTTGAAAGCATCAAGCCCACCTTTTGGTGGGCTTTTTGTTGGCTGGCAAAAAAGATATGGCGCCTGCACCGGCGCCATCGCGAGCAGGCTCACTCCTACAAGGGAACGCATTTCAAATGTAGGAGTGAGCCTGCTCGCGATGAGGCCATCTCAGTCGCTAAAAACTCCGTTGAATCTTGCGTTCGATAACCGCCCAAAACCCGCTTTTACCAATTGAATCCCCATCGCCGCGCCCCGCACCATTCGCCTCAGAAAACCAATAACAACAAGGTTCGACACCATGCTCCAGCGCCCTGCCCCGCCCGGCTGACTGCCGCCGCTTCACTCTTAATAGCAATCCCTGTCAACGCCCTTGAAAACGATGACAGCGCAGCCGTTCGCCCTAGAAAAACAAGAGAGACCACGTCCATGACAGTTTTCCCTGTGCCTTATGCATTGCCCGGCCTGGTTGCATTGGCCATCGCCGGTCTGGCCCTGCCAGCGAGCGCCGAAGAAGCCGGTTTCGTTGAAGGCGCCAAGGTCAACCTCAACTTGCGCAACTTCTACATCAACCGCAATTTCACCAATCCGACCAAAGCCCAAGGCAAGGCTGAGGAATGGACGCAGAGTTTCATCCTTGACGCCAAATCCGGGTTCACCCAGGGCACCGTCGGTTTCGGCATGGATGTGTTGGGGCTGTATTCGGTGAAGCTTGATGGCGGCAAGGGCACCGGCGGCACGCAGCTGCTGCCGCTGGACCGCGACGGCCGTCCGGCGGACAACTTCGGTCGCACCAACGTTGCCTTCAAGGCAAAGTTGTCCGAAACCGAAATCAAGGTCGGTGAGTGGATGCCGGTGTTGCCGATTCTGCGCTCCGACGACGGCCGTTCATTGCCGCAGACCTTTCGCGGCGGCCAGATCACCTCGAAGGAAATCGACGGGCTGACCCTTTATGGCGGCCAGTTCCGCGCCAACAGCCCGCGCGACGACAGCAGCATGAGCGACATGTCGATGACCGGCAAAGCCGCGTTCACCTCTGACCGGTTCAACTTTCAGGGCGGCGAATATGTCTTCAATGACAAACGCACGCAGATCGGCCTGTGGAACGCCGAACTCAAAGACATCTACAGCCAGCAGTACATCAACCTGATCCACAGCCAGCCGCTTGGCGACTGGACGCTGGGCGCCAACCTCGGCTTCTTTTACGGCAAGGAAGATGGCAGTGCCCGCGCCGGCGATCTCGACAACAAGACCTGGTCCGGGATGTTCTCGGCCAGGTACGGCGGCAACACCTTCTACGTCGGCCTGCAGAAACTCACCGGCGACAGCGCGTGGATGCGCGTCAACGGCACCAGCGGCGGCACGCTGGCCAACGATAGCTACAACGCCAGCTATGACAATGCGCAGGAACGTTCCTGGCAGTTGCGCCACGACTACAACTTTGCCGCCATGGGCATTCCCGGCCTGACGCTGATGAACCGCTACATCAGCGGCGACAACGTGCACACCGGGACCCTCACCGACGGCAAGGAATGGGGCCGCGAGTCAGAACTGGGCTATACCGTGCAGAGCGGCACGCTGAAGAACCTCAACGTCAAATGGCGCAACTCGACCCTGCGCCGGGATTTCAGCAATAACGAGTTTGATGAAAACCGGTTGATCGTCAGCTACCCGATCAGCCTCCTGTAAACCACGATTTCATCTGTAGGAGTGAGCCTGCTCGCGATAGCGGTAGATCCGTCACATTCGCAATGATTGACCTAACGCTATCGCGAGCAGGCTCACTCCTACAGGGGATTTGTGCCATTGGTCTGGATTTGTTGCGCCTCACAGGGCGCCGTATAGAGTTCCAAGACCTGAAGGACTCAGGCGCCCCACCCTTCCCGCTTCCGTTTCGTAGTCGGTCCCCCTGCTGTGCACCAGGTTGTCATCGGAAGACACCATTGATCACTGGAGGACCACCTCATGATCAACCGACTCACCTCAGCACCCGACTGGGACGCCAAGGCGTACCAACAGTTTTCCCGACTCAGGCAACGCCCGGTCAACGAATTGCTCGAGCGTGTCGATCTGCAAAACCCCAAGCGCATCTACGATCTGGGCTGTGGCACAGGCATCGCCACGCAGTTATTGGCCAAGCGCTGGCCGCGTGCGCAATTGCAGGGCATCGACAGCTCGCCGCAAATGCTCGACGAAGCCCGCGGTCTGCCGATCAAGGCGCTGTGGAAACAATGCGATCTGCTGGCCTGGCAACCGGAGCAGCCGGCGGATTTGCTGTTTGCCGCCGCGGTGCTGCATTTCCTCGATGGCCATGAAACGTTGCTGCCGCGCCTGCTCGGGCATCTGAATCCTGGCGGTTGCCTCGCAGCGCACATGCCGGACTGGCGCGACGCGTTGTGGTATCGCTTGATGCTCGAAACACTGGAAGACGCAGGCCCCGGCGGCACGCCGTTGGGCACGCCTGAACTACGCCAGCGCATGGCTTCGCGGACGTTGCTGACATTGGAGAATTACTACCGGTTGCTCGCCCCGCTGACCATGTCGCTGGACATTTGGGAGACCGAGCAGTTGCAAGTGGTGAACGGCAAGTCGCCGGTGTATGACTGGGTCAAGGTCTCGGCGCTGCGGCCGGTGATGCAGGCGCTGGATTCAGCGCAACAGGCGCGGTTTATCTATCACTACCTGATGCGGGTGCATGAGCATTATCCGCCAGAGGGCGATGGCTGCACGTTGTTTGCGTTCA
Source organism: Pseudomonas sp. SWRI99 (assembly GCF_014270125.1). NCBI lineage: Bacteria > Pseudomonadati > Pseudomonadota > Gammaproteobacteria > Pseudomonadales > Pseudomonadaceae > Pseudomonas > Pseudomonas sp. SWRI99. The sequence goes on from NZ_JABWQR010000025.1 coordinate 31,874, forward strand.
AGCGGATATTTATTGTCGCCACGGTTTGATTTGTCGCATCCACTACCGCTATCGCGAGCAGGCTCACTCCTACATTTGGAATGCGTTTCCCTGTAGGAGTGAGCCTGCTCGCGATAGCATCAGCTCAGACACCATCAATCCCGGGATTCAACACCCAATTCATCCCACACCGATTCGGCCAGATGAAACGTCGCATTCGCCGCCGGAATCCCGCAGTAGATCGCGCTCTGCATGATCACTTCCTTGATCTCGCCCCGGCTCACGCCGTTGTTGGCCGCCGCGCGCAGGTGCAGCTTCAGTTCACCCTCGCGATTCATGCCGATCAGCATGGCGATGGTGATCAGGCTGCGCGTGTGCCGAGGCAGGCCCGGGCGGGTCCAGATATCGCCCCAGGCGTGGCGGGTGATCATCTCCTGGAATTCGGAGTTGAACTCGGTCAGGGTGGTAAGGCTGCGATCGACATGGGCATCGCCCAATACCGCGCGGCGCACTTGCATGCCTTCGTCGTAGCGTTGTTTTTCGTCCATAAAATATTCCTCACTGAGCCTGCAAAAACGCCAGCACACGGTCGCTGAACCCGGCGCCGGCCTGCACGTTGGACAGGTGCGCCGCGTAGAACTCGGCGTACTCGGCGCCGCGCACATGGTCACGAATGAAATGCCCACCGGACGGCGGCGTCACCGAATCTTCGCTGCCGGCAATCACCAGCAATGGCACGTTGATCGAAGCCAGTTGTTCTCGGAAATCGGCATCGCGCACCGCTGCGCAGTTGGCCGCATAACCTTGTGGATTGGTCGCGGCAAGCATGTCGGTAATCTTCTTCGCCGCCTCGGGATGCGCTGCCGAGAAGTCCGGGGTAAACCAGCGCGCAATCGAGGCGTCACGCAACGCGACCATCGCCGCCGGGCCGTCGCGCAATACCGTTTCGATGCGCGGATTCCACACCGACGGATCGCCGATTTTCGCCGCTGTGTTGCAGACGATCAGCTTGTGCAGACGATGACCAGCGTTGATTCCCAGCCACTGGCCGATCAGCCCGCCCATCGACAGTCCGCAGAAATGTGCACGCTCGATGTGCAGCGCATCGAGCAGACCGAGCACGTCGTGGCCCAGTTGCTCAATGCTGTACGGCCCTTCGGTGACCAGCGATCGGCCGTGGCCGCGAGTGTCGAAACGCAGCACGCGAAAATGCTCGGTGAATACCGGCATCTGCGCGTCCCACATGTGCAGGTCGGTGCCCAGCGAGTTGGACAGCACCAGCACCGGCGCATCGTCCGGGCCATCGATTTGGTAGTGCAGTTCGCCATCGGCGAGGTGAACGAAAGCCACAGCCTTCTCCTTCAGACAGTCAAAGCGTTGTGTTCGGCCACCGCGCGCTCGACCCAGACGTGGGCCTGGCCGAGGTAGTGCGCGGGGTTGAGAAGATCGTCGAGTTCAGCCTCGCTGAGTTCGGCGGTGACTTGCGGCTCGTCACCGAGCACCGCGCGCAAGTGACGCTGCTCGGCCACCGCGCGTTTGCAGCACTGTTCCAGCAGATGATGCGCAGTGTCGCGACCCACCCGCTGTGCGAGGACAATGCTCACCGCTTCGGCCAGCACCAGCCCTTGAGTCAATTCGAGGTTACGGGTCATGCGTGCGGCGTCGACTTCCAGGCCATCGGCAAGCAAGCGCGCCTGTTGCAGCGAACCCGAGACCAGGCAGCAAATCTCCGGCAGGGTTTCCCATTCGGCATGCCACAGACCGAGGCTGCGCTCGTGTTCCTGCGGCATCGCACTGAACAGCGTCGACACCAGCCCCGGCACCCGGGTCGCCGCGCCGATCAATACTGCCGCGCCCACCGGGTTGCGTTTGTGCGGCATGGTCGATGACCCGCCTTTGCCCGGCGCCGCCGGCTCGAACACTTCCGCCGCTTCGGTCTGCATCAACAGGCTGATGTCGCGGCCGAGCTTGCCGAGGCTGCCGGCGATCAGGCCAAGCACGGCGCCGAATTCGACGATGCGATCGCGCTGGGTGTGCCACGGTTGTTCCGGCAGGCTCAGTTGCAGCTCTTCGGCCAAGGCTTGCGCGATTGGCAAGGCCTGTTCACCCAGCGCCGCGAGCGTGCCGGAGGCGCCACCGAATTGCAGCACCAGCAGCCGCGGTTTCAGTTCCCGCAGACGCTGACGGCTGCGCGTCACAGCGCCCAGCCAGCCGGCGATTTTCATGCCAAGAGTGACTGGCGTCGCGTGTTGCAGCCAGGTGCGCCCGGCCAACGGTGTGGTGGCGAACCGTTGTGCCTGGGTGGCCAGCGAATCGGCCAGTAGCGCCAGATCGCTTTCGATCAGCGCCAACGCCTGACGCAATTGCAGCACCATCCCGGAATCCATCACGTCCTGACTGGTCGCGCCCAGATGCACATAGCGCTCGGCTTCGGCGTCGCTAGACGCAATCTGTCTGCCCAACGCCTTGACCAGCGGAATCGCCGAGTTGCCGGCGCTGGCAATCGCCTCGCCCAGCGCCGAGAAGTCATACAGACCGGCGTCGCACGCCACCGCAATCGGTGCCACCGCTGATGAAGGAATCAGGCCAATACGCGCCTCGGCCCGGGCCAGCGCTGCTTCGAAGTCGAGCATCGCCTGCACGCGGCCCTGATCGCAGAACACCTCGCGCATATCACGGGCGGTGAAGTAGGCATCGAACAATTGATTGCCCGGTCGCTGAGTCATAAACAGTCCTTGCCGGCGCGGGCCAAGCCGGCCCGCGCGCTGGAGGTTAGAGATCGTGGTGCAAATACGCCGCCTGTTTCGGCAGGCGCAGGCTGAACAGGAACGCCACCGCCATCATCGCCGTGACGTACCAATAGAACGAGTTTTCCATGCCGATATTTTTCAGGCTCAGAGCGACGAATTCCGCCGAACCGCCAAAGATCGCATTGGCCACCGCATAGGCCAGACCGACACCGAGGGCGCGCACCTCGGGCGGGAACATTTCGGCTTTCACCAATCCGCTGATCGAGGTGTAGAAACTGACAATTGCCAGCGCCAGCGTAATCAGCACGAACGCCAGAAACGGACTGCTGATGCTTTTCAAACTGAGCAGAATCGGCACGGTGAACAGCGTGCCGAGGGCGCCGAACCAGAGCATCGAATTACGTCGGCCGATCTTGTCGGCGAGCATGCCAAACAGCGGCTGCATGCACATGTACAGAAACAGCGCGCCGGTCATGATGTAGCTGGCGGTCTTGGCGTGCATGCCGGCGGTGTTGACCAGGTATTTCTGCATGTAGGTAGTGAAGGTGTAGAAAATCAGCGAGCCGCCCGCGGTGTAGCCGAGTACCGTGATGAACGCGGCTTTGTGATCGCGAAACAGTGCCGCGATGCTGCCGGCGTCTTTGTGTTCGCGGGTTTCCTTGTTGGTGGTTTCTTTCAGCGAACGACGCAGGAACAGCGAAATCAGCGCCGCCACCGCACCAACCACAAACGGAATCCGCCAGCCGTAGGCCCGCAGGTCTTCTTCGGTGAGGAACTGTTGCAGCACCACCACCAGCGACACCGCCAGCAGTTGTCCGCCGATTAACGTCACGTACTGGAACGAGGCGAAGAAGCCGCGCTGGCCCTTGAGCGCCACCTCACTCATGTAGGTTGCGGTGGTGCCGTATTCGCCGCCTACCGATAGCCCTTGCAAAAGACGCGCAAAAAGCAGCAGCACCGGCGCCCAGACCCCAATGTCCTTGTAGGTCGGCAGGCAGGCGATCAACAGCGAGCCAAAGCACATCATCAGAATCGAGATGAGCATCGAATTCTTGCGCCCGTGCTTGTCGGCGACCCGGCCGAAGATCCAGCCGCCAATCGGCCGCATCAGGAAGCCAGCGGCAAACACACCGGCGGTGTTGACCAGTTGCACGGTCGGGTTATCGGAGGGGAAAAACGCCGGGGCGAAATAGATCGCGCAGAAGGCGTAGACGTAGAAGTCGAACCATTCGACCAGATTGCCGGACGAGGCGCCGACAATGGCGAAGATGCGCTTGCTGCGCTCTTCGCCGGTGTAATGGGAAGTGGTGGTGGTCATTGTCTTTTCACTCGAAAGGGACGGTCACAGTCTAGACACACTTTGCAACAGTCCCGTTCCACAGATACATCCTCTAGGGCGCCGCACACTTGTGGCGAGGGAGCTTGCTCCCGATCGGCTGCGAAGCAGTCGTAAAACCGGTGAACGCGACCCATTTGAATGACCGCGTTCACCGGGTTTGGGCTTGCTGCGCAAGCCAGCGGGAGCAAGCTCCCTCGCCACAGAGTCTGATGCGCACCTTAGTAATCGAAGAACACCGTCTCGGCATCGGTGCCCTGCAGAATCACATTCCACTGGTAAACGCCCGAAGCATCCGCTTTGGCCAGCAAGGTCTGGCGACGTTCTGCCGGCACGCATTCCAGCAACGGGTCATCCACGTTCGCCGGCTCACCCTCAAAGTAGATCCGCGTCAGCAGGTGCTTGACCAGGCCCCGGGCGAACACCAGCACCACCAGATGCGGCGCCTGGGTCGAGCCTTTGAGCCCTTGCACAGTGCCGGGTTTGATCGTGGTGAAACGGAAGCGCCCTTCGGCGTCCACAGGGATCCGGCCAAAACCTTCGAAATTCGGGTCGAGCGGTTTGTCTTGCTGATCTTCCGGGTGGTCGTATTTGCCGGCGGCGTTGGCCTGCCAGACTTCAAGCATGGCGTCGCTGACGATATCGCCGTTGCCGTCCACCACCTGGCCGGTGATCGCCACGCGCTCGCCCAGGGTCAGCTCGTTGGCGAGGGCTTCGCGATTCAGCCAGGTCAGGCCGATGTGGTAATACGGCCCGACGGTGTGGGAGGTAGTCGCAGTCAGGGTCATCTTATTTCTCCATCGGCGTGGCATCACGGCCGCGCAGCACGATGTCCCAGCGGTAACCGAGGGCGTAGGACGGAATGGTTTTTTCCAAATCGAAACTGGCGATCAGGCGTTCCTTGGCCGAAGTGTCCGGCACGCAGTTGTAGATTGGGTCATAGGCCAGCAACGGATCACCGGGGAAATACATTTGCGTGACCAGACGCGTGAGGATGCTCGGCCCGAACAGGGAAAAATGGATGTGCGCCGGGCGCCACGCATTGTGGTGATTGCCCCACGGATAGGCGCCGGGCTTGATGGTCTGGAACTGATACCAGCCGTCGGCATCGGTAACGGTTCGGCCGGTGCCGGTAAAATTCGGGTCCAGCGGCGCGTCGTGCAGATCGCGCGCGTGGTTGTAGCGGCCGGCGGCGTTCGCCTGCCAGATCTCCACCAGAATACCCGGCACCGGCAGACCGTTTTCGTCGAGTACGCGGCCATGAATAATGATGCGCTCGCCCAACGGCTCACCGTCGTGCTGGGCGGTCAGGTCGTTGTCCTTCTCGGCGACGTGCTCGGCGCCAATGGTCGGCCCGGTGATTTCCGAGAGTGAATGAGGCAGATACACCAAAGGCTTGGACGGCGAGCGCAGGTTGGTGGATTGATAGGTCGGGTGCAGGTAGTCAGGCTGAGTGCCTGCCTGTGGGCGACGGTAACCAGGCTTGTCAGTCATTTCGCTTTCCTCTGTTCTTATAGTGTCGCAGCGCGTCAGACGCGTTCGATGGCCAGGGCCAGACCTTGGCCGACACCGACGCACATGGTCGCCAGACCTTTCTTGCCACCGGTTTTTTCCAGATGATGCAGGGCTGTCAGCACCAGCCGCGCCCCGCTCATGCCCAGCGGGTGGCCCAAGGCAATCGCGCCACCGTTCGGGTTGACCTGTGGCGCATCGTCGGCCAGACCCAACTCGCGCAACACCGCCAGACCCTGGCTGGCAAACGCCTCGTTGAGTTCGATCACGTCGAAATCGCTGACCGCCACGCCAAGGCGTTCGGTCAACTTGCGCACCGCCGGCACCGGGCCGATGCCCATCACCCGCGGCGCCACACCGGCGCTGGCCATGCCGAGCACTTTGGCACGGGCGGTCAGGCCGTGTTTTTTTACTGCTTCGGCCGACGCCAGAATCAGTGCAGCAGCACCATCGTTGACCCCGGAAGCGTTGCCGGCGGTGACGGTTTTGTCGGCGCCGTTGACCGGTTTCAGTTTGCTCAGCGCTTCAAGGGTGGTGTCAGCGCGCGGATGTTCGTCCTGGCTGACCACGGTTTCGCCTTTCTTATGCGCGATGCGCACTTCAACGATTTCTTCAGCGAAGTAGCCAGCGGCCTGGGCGGCGGCGGTACGCTGCTGACTGCGCAGGGCAAAGGCGTCCTGATCCTCGCGTGATACCTGGTAGTCGTCGGCGACGTTGTCAGCGGTTTGCGGCATGGCATCGACGCCGTACTGCGCCTTCATCAGCGGATTGATGAAACGCCAGCCGATGGTGGTGTCTTCCAGTTTCATGTTGCGCGAAAACGCCGCATCGGCCTTGCCCATCACGAACGGCGCGCGGGACATCGACTCGACGCCGCCGGCAATCGCCAGCTCCATCTCGCCGCTGGCGATGGCGCGAAACGCCGTGCCGATCGCATCCATGCCCGAAGCGCAGAGGCGATTGAGGGTCACACCCGGCACACTGGCAGGCAGGCCGGCGAGCAACAGCGCCATTCGCGCAACGTTGCGGTTATCTTCACCGGCCTGATTGGCGCAGCCAAGAAAGACTTCGTCGATGGCCGTCCAGTCCACCGATGGATTACGTTCCATCAGCGCCTTGATCGGCACGGCGGCCAAATCGTCGGCGCGCACGGCGGACAGTCCGCCGCCGAAACGGCCGATGGGGGTGCGAATCGCGTCGCAGATATACACGTCACGCATCATGCTTCTCCCGGTGCCTGACCGTGGGCGGCAGCGGTACGCGCTTCAAGATCACGCAGCGCTGTCAGCTCGACTTCGGTCGGCTCAGCGGTGGTTTCAACCGTGTCGGCAAAGCGAATCGCCCAACCGGTGGCGGCCACCACGTGCTCACGGGTCACGCCCGGATGCAGCGCAGTGACGACAAATTCGTGAGTGCCCTCCTCCGGCTCCATGATGCACAGGTCGGTGATAATCCCCACCGGACCGGCGCCCGGCAGGCTCAGACGCTTGCGCGAATCGCCGCCCTCGCCATGACCGACCGAGGTGATGAAATCGAGTTTGTCGACAAACGAACGCGCCGACTGTTTGAGGATGATCAACACGCTTTTCGCCGAACCGGCAATCTCCGGCGCGCCACCGGCGCCCGGCAGGCGTACTTTCGGCGCGTGATAGTCGCCGACCACGGTGGTGTTGATGTTGCCAAAACGGTCAACCTGCGCGGCGCCGAGAAAACCGACGTCGATGCGCCCGCCCTGCAGCCAGTAGCGAAAAATCTCACCGGTCGGCACCACGGTGTCGGCGGTCTCGGCCAGCTCGCCGTCACCGATGGACAGCGGCAGTACGCTCGGCTTGGCGCCAATCGGGCCGGATTCGTAGATCAACACCACGTCCGGCGACGAGGTCAGTCGCGCAAGGTTGGCAGCTTTCGAGGGCAGGCCGATGCCGACGAAGCACACCGAGCCGTTTTTCAGGCGGCGGGCCGCAGCGACGGTCATCATTTCGTTGGTGGTATAAGTCATTACTTGGCCTCCGAGGCAGCGGCCAACTTGGCCTGGAACTCGCTGAAGTCAGCGCAGCCATGGATGTATTCGTTGATCCACGCAGTAAACGTCTCACGGTCGCGAGCGATCGGGTCCCACGCCTGATAAAACCGATTGTCACGCTCGGTGTAACCGTGGGCGTAGGACGGATGCGCGCCGCCCGGCACGTGGCAAACTGCGCTCAGCGCCCAGGTCGGCAGCACACATGCGTTCATCGGTGAGTTGAGGTCGTCAACGATTTCCTCAACCGTGACGATGCAGCGCTTGGCCGCCAGCGCGGCTTCTTTCTGCACGCCGAGAATGCCCCAGAGCAGCACGTTGCCTTTGCGGTCGGCTTTCTGCGCATGAATCACCGTGACGTCCGGGCGCACCGACGGCACCGCCGCCAGCACTTCGCCAGTGAACGGGCAGGTCACGGTTTTGATCAGCGGATTGACCTTCGGCAGATCAGAGCCGGCATAAGCACGCAGTACCGCGAACGGCAGGCCGGAAGCGCCGGCGACGTAGGCGTTGGCGAGGTCGGCGTGGCTGTGTTCTTCGATTTCCAGCGGCTGCGGCCATTGCTTCTCGACCGCGTCGCGCAGACGGTGCAGCGAACCCACGCCGGGGTTGCCGCCCCAGGAGAAAATCAATTTGCGCGCGCACCCGGCGCCGATCAGTTGGTCGTAAATCAGGTCAGGCGTCATCCGCACCAGGGTCAGATCTTTCTTGCCTTGACGAATGATTTCATGACCCGCTGCCGTAGGGATCAGGTGAGTAAAGCCTTCGAGGGCGACGGTGTCGCCGTCGTTGACGAATTGCTTCACCGCGTCGTGCAGCGAAAGGATCTCAGCCATGGAGCGGGCTCCCGTTTTGGTATTGAATCGCCAGTGATAAAAAGGCGCGAGGTTCAGCGCCGGAGTCACTGAAGATTAAGCGCGGGAAATTGGCCAAACAATCCGATAATCGACTGAGTGTTCGTTTATCGAACGGATTGTTGTTCCCCTAACAATGATCGTTCCCACGCTCCGCGTGGGAATGCAGCCCGGGACGCTCCGCGTCCCTGAAGAGCCGAACGCAGAGCGTCCGTTGAGGCATTCCCACGCAGAGCGTGGGAACGATCATGCTGGGGGATTCAGGTGGCATCCGCATGACTGACCATGCCCTTGACCAACACCGCCGCCGTCGCCAAACCGGCCGGGATCACCAAAGCCGTCAGCACCTGCTCGAAATTCCAGCCCAGACCCAACAGGGTCGCGCCCATCCACGCCCCGAGAATCGCGCCGAAGCGGCCTATCCCAAGCATCCACGACACCCCGGTCGCCCGCCCCTGGGTCGGATAAAACCGCGCCGCCAGCGACGGCATCGCCGATTGCGCACCGTTGACGCACATGCCCGCCACCAGCACCAGGGTCGCCAACAGCGTGATGTTGCCCAGGCTCTGCCCCACGGCGTAGGCAAACACCCCGGCCAGCAGGTAGAAAATGCCGATGACCTTGTGCGGATTGAAGCGATCCATTGCCCAGCCCACCGCGACCGCGCTCAATACGCCGCCGAACTGAAACAGCGCTCCGATGAACGCGGACTGTTCCATGCTGGCGCCACTGTCGCGCATCAGCGTAGGCAGCCAACTGGTCAGCAGGTACACGATCACCAGGCCCATGAAATAGGTCAGCCACAACAGCAAGGTGCCGGCGCTGTAAGTACCGGAGAAGATCACTGCGAAGACGTTGCGCGCCTTCACGGTTTGCTGTTCCGGCACGCTGAAACTGGAGGCTTGGGCGACCACAAGCGGATCAATGGGCGCCAGGGTCTTGCGCACTTTATCGGTGCCGCGGTTGCGCACGACCAGATAGCGCGCCGACTCCGGCAGCCAGAACAGCAGCACCACTGCGAGCATCAGTGGTAGCACCCCGCCGATCAGTAACAGGCTGTGCCAGCCGAACGCTGGAATCAGCTTCGCCGAGATGAACCCGCCGCCGGCCATGCCCAGGTTGAAGCCGCAGAACATGCTGGTCACCAGCAGGGATTTCTTGCGCTCCGGGGTGTATTCCGACAACAGCGTTGTTGCGTTGGGCATCCCCGCTCCGAGGCCAAGGCCGGTCAGAAAGCGCAGCACCAGTAATTGTTCGACGTTGGTGCTGTACGCCGACGCCAGGCTGAAGGCGCCGAACAGCACCACCGCGCCGACGAGCACCACTTTGCGCCCGAAGCGGTCAGCCAGCGGGCCGGAACCGAGAGCACCGAAGACCATGCCGATCAGCGCGGCACTCATCACCGGTCCCAAACTGGCACGGTCAATGCCCCAGTCCTGCGACAGCGCCGGGGCAATAAAGCCCATCGCCGCGGTATCGAGTCCATCGAGAAACACAATCAGAAAACACAGAATCACCACCCGCCACTGATAGCGCGAGATCGGTTGGGCGTTGATAAAGGTCTGCACGTCGAGGCAGTTACCCACAGCGGACTGAGGCTGGTTCATTATTTTTATTCCACGCAAAAAACGCAGTCGAACGGCGGCCGGCCGAAGCCCGGCACGGTCACAAGAATAGAAGGTTGCGGTCAGGCGTTGCGCTGTAGCCGGCAACAGGGCGCAGAGCAGAGACAGTCGGGGAGAATGCGCATGGTGGTGCCTCTTGTCATTATTATCGGGGTCGGCAGTCCGGGCTGACACGGGCGGTCAACGCCGGATGACGCTGCCGCGACATTAATGATCCGAGGGTTTTAGCGTCAATTCGATAAACGCAACACTGTGCGTTTATCGAACAGCTTCATCAGGCGAACAACTGCGCGCTGAGGTCGCGACTGGCGCTCAACAGGCCCGGCAGAAAGCGCTGCTCCAGTTCGGTACGACTGACCCGGCCGGCATGGGTACTGACGTTGAGCGCCGCGACCACTTGCCCCGAGGCATCGTAGACGGGCACGGCAATCGAGCGCAGGCCCTGTTCCAGCTCCTGATCGACGATGCACCAGCCTTGCTGCCGCACTTGCTGCAGGCATTCGAGCAAGGCATCGGGGGTATGAATCGTGCGGCTGGTCTTGGCGACGAGTTCAGCGTGCTCGAGGTATTCACCGAGCGAAGTATCGTCCAGCGCCGCCAGCAGGATCCGCCCCATCGACGTGCAATAGGCCGGCAGGCGTCCGCCCACCGACAGGTCCACCGAAATCAGACGCTGGGTGGTCGCCGAACGGGCGATATAGAGAATGTCGTCGCCCTCAAGCGTGGCCATGTTGCAGGCTTCGTGCAGTTGCTCGCTCATGCGGTCGAGGTAGGGCTGGGCAGACACCGCCAGCGGCGTTGACGACAGATACGCGTGGCCGAGGGTCAGCACCTTGGGCAGCAATGAATAAGTGCGACCGTCGGTGGTGGCGTAACCGAGCTTGATCAGCGTGTGCAGGCAACGGCGCACGGCGGCGCGGGGAATTTCCGTGCGATGGCTGATCTGCGCGATGGTCAGGTGACGCTTGCGCTCCTGAAACGCCTGAACAACCGCCAGTCCCCGTGCCAGCGAGGTCATGAAATCAGGATCGCCGGTCAGGGCCTGAATGCGTTTGGCTGGCGAGGCCACAATCGGCGGCGCCACGGAGGTGAAGGAGTTGCGCATTTGATCGTTCATTTCTTGTCCCTATACCCGGCGCGGATCAATGGCCATACAAACGGCTCACAGACCGATGCGCAAGCCTTGAGCCGCCAACATTGGGCGATTATCGAACCGCCGACCGATAATCGCAATCGCCCGTAGCGGGCCCAAGCCGCCGATCAGGGCGCTTGTGTAACTTCAATGAGAAAACGGATGTTGGACTTAGTTGCTCGACTAAATGGCGCCAAAAACTGATCGCTGTCCTCTAACAGTTTGTTAGCGTTTCAACTCGCCGTAAAACTTGCGAGTAACAAAACAATCACACATCCAGAACCGTTTTTAACTTGGCAAAGATAGTCATTCCTGAATCGACCGCTATAATGCACCTCAGTGCAACCACGCCTTACTGTGCGGTTGCCACCCGCTGAGGCGATCTCAATCGCCGTCGGCCCCGGCCAGCGCCTGGCACTCTTGATCATCACAACGCCAACGCTCGCCGAAACTGGAAGCTGATGCTGCGTCAGTTTTAATCTGGTGTCGTAGCCGCCTGTAACACGGAAGTCTTGATCGCCCCGCCGATTGCCCCAATGCCTGTTCAGGTGTCGGGAGTTCGTCGAGGCCGCTCAAATCAATTCGTTGCAGCGCGTATCACCGGACCTTTATCCCAACTCATACAGGTAGCACTGTGACGAAAGACGAACTGCGCGCGGAACTTGAGCGCCAGGAACAACGTTACAAGGAAGTTTACGGCGGGGAAGTCACCACCTACGCCGCTCAGCCCGAACCGGAACGCAAGGCCTGGCGTAAACGCCCCACCGTTCAGGATCAGGTCTTCAAGCAGGAAATCGAAAAGATCGAAAAGGAACTCAAAGCCGAAGAGCCTTGAAGCAGGCTTTTTGCATCTTTCGAAGGTTGGCGTCCACACCCGCTACAAGCGCGGTGCAACGACGATGCCTTGCGCGCCCGCTACCCGCGGGCAGCGGCAATCTCTGCACAGCGCAGACTGAAAGCGACCGTCCTACAGGTTTCAGAGATATTTCAGACAAGCGTTTGAGGCGTCAGCGCACCTGAAAAAACCTCATAAAAAACATTTTTTCTCTTTTCTATCAATTAGTTAGAAAACCATGCAGCGCCCTTGGCTTTAACGCCCTGCAACAAATTAAATTGAAGAAGAGTGTGACCGATGAGCAGACAGGGCATCGATTTCCACTCTTTTCTGGCATAATCGCGCCCCCTTACGACCGGGTCAGAAAACCTTCATGATCGATTTATTCAGCGGACTGGATGCTTGGGTGCTTGTGAGCCTCTTGCTCGCCCTGACGTTTGTCCTCGCCTTCGAGTTCATCAATGGATTTCATGACACCGCTAACGCGGTAGCCACTGTTATCTACACCAAAGCCATGCCGCCGCACCTGGCGGTGTTCTTCTCCGGTGTGTTCAATTTCCTCGGCGTGTTGCTGGGCGGAGTTGGCGTGGCGTATGCCATTGTCCATCTGCTGCCGGTTGAGCTGCTGATCAATGTGAACACCGGTCATGGTCTGGCGATGGTGTTCTCGTTGCTCGCCGCGGCAATCGCCTGGAACCTGGGCACCTGGTACTTCGGTATCCCGGCTTCCAGCTCGCACACACTGATCGGCTCGATCCTCGGTGTCGGCCTGGCCAACGCCCTGATCAACGACATCCCGCTGGCCGACGGTGTGAACTGGCGCAAGGCAATGGATATCGGCGCCTCGCTGGTGTTCTCGCCAATGGCCGGCTTCTTGATCGCCGCGCTGGTGCTGATCGGCCTGAAATGGTGGCGCCCGCTGTCGAAGATGCACAAGACGCCGGAACAGCGCCGCAAGATCGACGACAAAAAGCACCCACCGTTCTGGAACCGCCTGGTCCTGGTCATCTCGGCCATGGCCGTGAGCTTCGTGCACGGCTCCAACGATGGCCAGAAAGGCATCGGCCTGATCATGCTCGTGCTGATCGGTATCGTGCCTGCGCAGTTCGTCCTCGACCTGAACAGCACCACCTACCAGATCGAACGCACCCGCGATGCGACCCTGCACCTGAGCCAGTTCTACCAGCGCAACGCCGATTCGCTGGGTGAGTTCCTGGCCCTGGGCAAGAGCGTGGAAGGCGACCTGCCGGAGAAATTCCGCTGCAATCCGCAGCAGACCGAACCGACCATTTCCGCCCTGCTGCACACCCTTAAAGGCGTAGCGGACTACCATTCGCTGTCGTCGGAAAGCCGCATCGAAGTGCGTCGCTACCTGCTCTGCCTGGATGACACGGCGAAGAAAGTCGGCAAGTTGCCTGGCCTGGAAGCCCGTGAAAAGGCTGACCTGGACAAGCTGCGCAAAGACCTGACCACCACCACCGAATACGCACCGTTCTGGGTGATTCTGGCGGTCGCCCTGGCATTGGGCCTGGGCACCATGGTTGGCTGGAAGCGCGTGGTGCTGACGATCGGCGAGAAGATCGGCAAGCAGGGCATGACCTATTCACAGGGCATGTCGGCGCAGATCACCACCGCCAGTTTGATTGGCATGGCCAACATTTTCAGCCTGCCGGTTTCGACCACTCACGTGTTGTCTTCGGGTGTGGCCGGGACCATGGTTGCCAATAAGAGCGGCCTGCAAGGTGGTACGGTGAAGACTATTCTGCTGGCTTGGGTGTTGACCCTGCCAGCGACTGTGGCGCTGTCGGCTGGGTTGTTTTGGCTGGCTTCGAAGGCTTTGGGTAGTTGATCGATTGCTGTTGTTGAAAGAGGCGCGATTCTTGGGATCGCGCCTTTTTTTTGGTTTTCAGGGTGTGTGTGTATATCCGTTGCTGCGGTAACGGCTTCTTATGGTTTCGCTCTTACAGCGAGTCACCTTTTCCAAACGCCGAAAAGGTAACCCAAAAGGCTTTGCCCCGGCGTACGGCCCGCTCGCTGGGGCTCGGGGTTCCTTCGTTACGGGATCGATCCGGGCGCAGCGTCTCCGGTTTGCTTCGCTGCACCTCCTCCCGCTGTGTACGACTGCGTCGTACGGTCGCTGCGCTCCCACGCCCGGATCGATCCCCTAACGAAGCCTGCCGAAGGGGCTAAAGGTCAAAAGCCAGAGCAAAAGCAGAAGCAGAAGCCAGATCAAAAGATCGCAGCCTTCGGCAGCTCCTACAGTTGGATCGCGTGAATTTGATAGAAATTGGCCGGCCACCAGGCCGCCTTCGCGAGCAGGCTCGCTCCTACATTTGGAATGCATACACCAGTGAGAGACAGGTCGGCTGTCAGGCCGCCATCGCGAGCAGGCTCACTCCTACATTTGGGATGCATACACCAGTGAGAGACAGGTCGGCTGTCAGACCGCCTTCGCGAGCAGGCTCGCTCCTACATTTGGAATGCATACACCAGTGAGAGACAGGTCGGCTGTCAGGCCGCCTTCGCGAGCAGGCTCGCTCCCACAGAAAAGCAAAGCAGCACAGCTGCCCGCGGCAAAGCCGCCCCACTCAACAATGAGCGTTAGCTCGAGTGCTTTTGATCCACGGGCGACTTCGGAAGGCTGAGTGGAGGGATTGATCCGGGCGTGGGAGCGCAGCGACCGTACGACGCAGTCGTACACAGCGGGAGGAGGTGCAGCGAAGCAAACCGGAGACGCTGCGCCCGGATCGATCCCGCAGCGAAGGAACCCGAGCCTGCGAGGGCCGAACGCAGGAGCAAAGCCTTTTCGGTTACCTTTTTGGCGTTTGAAAAAGGTGACTCGCCGTAAGGGCGAAACCGCCAGCCGCAGCACCGCAAAAAACGGATATTCACCCCAAACCCCAAGAGCATGGTCGGCCCAAAGGCCGCCACGGCCCCAAAAAAAAGGGGCAACCGAAGTCGCCCCAAAATGCCTTGCGTGCTCATCAATCCAGAAGCAATCACTTGCGCCGCTTATGCGCATCCTTCCAGATAAAAAATCCAAACCCTGCAAAAAACAGAACCATGAGGCCTACAGTCAACACCCCGGCAAACACCACGTTATCGAAAAACATGACTGGCCTCCTAGCCCCTGCTTTGCTGCGATGGGGCCAAGTTAGCAAACACACAGGCGCACACATTGACCGGGATCAATATCCGCAACGAAGGGAAACAAAGGAGGGGAAACAACTGACCTGCATCAATGGATGCAGGGGCAGATCAGCGCTTTTTCGGCTTGTTCTTCGACTTTTTCCTGGCTTTTCCCAACGGCATCGCCTGCTCGAAGGCCTTGCGCACTTCGTTCAGCCGCTTCTCGTTGAGGTCGTGCACCCGCTTGGCGCGTTCGGTGCTCAGATCAATCAGTTTGTCGTCTTGGCTCATGGCATCCGGCACATCGCAAAAGAGATCACAACTGCCGATCACCCGGCAGCACTGCGCCAATCATGCCGCCTGACGCCCGCGCTGACCAGCCACCCGTGGCAGGCCGTCAAATCTCGATATCGACCCACAACCCCTGACGTGGCTGATCTTCCATCAGCGGCACCACCGGCACGGTGTTGTCAGCGTTCAACTCGGTGCCGGGCACGGCCAGGTGTTCTTCGGGGTCTTCATCCGCCTCACGACGACGGCGATCACGCTCCTGCTGGCGGCGCTGTTCCTCGCGCAGCAACAGTCCATCCTCTTCGGGATCGCGCTTTTGCAGATCGATCGTGCTTTCATTGGAGCTCTCCTGCACCGGCACCACTGGCGGGATGTCCGGCCGCTGGCGGATCGGATCCTGCTGGGAGGTGATCGGCACAGCGCTCAAGGGCAGCATCGGTGGCAACATATAAAGGGTCTCCTGTGTGCAGGCTATCGGCTGGGGTGCAGGCGCCTTGAGCCGCCTGTCGCAAACTTGTGACCCGGTTGACACTGACTGGTGCCCTGCCGCTTTAAAAAAGCGACACATGACGCCTCGGTTTCAGCTTGCAGCTCGAAGCTAAAAGCTTGCCGCTGCTCCTATTCCTTTGGCCCTGAAGCCCGCATTCCGTTAAGATAGCCCGCTTTTTCAAGGTGGGAGTCAGGCAGCATGGCGCAGCAGTATCAACCGGGGCAACGCTGGATCAGTGACAGCGAAGCAGAGCTTGGTTTAGGCACCGTTCTGGCACAGGACGGCCGCTTGTTGACCGTGCTTTACCCGGCCACTGGCGAAACCCGCCAGTACGCGCTACGGAATGCGCCCCTGACCCGCGTGCGGTTCTCGCCCGGCGACAGCATTACTCATTTCGAAGGCTGGAAGATGACCGTGCAGCAAGTCGACGACGTCGACGGACTGATGGTTTATCACGGCCTCAACGCCCAGAACGAAGCCGTTACCCTGCCGGAAACCCAGCTGTCGAACTTCATTCAGTTCCGTCTGGCCAGCGACCGTCTGTTCGCCGGACAGATCGACCCACTGCCGTGGTTTTCCCTGCGCTACAACACCCTTGAACACACCAGCCGCCAGTTGCAGTCCTCGCTGTGGGGCCTGGGCGGCGTGCGTGCGCAACCGATCGCGCACCAGTTGCACATTGCCCGCGAAGTCGCCGACCGCATTGCGCCGCGGGTACTGCTGGCGGACGAAGTAGGCTTGGGGAAAACCATCGAAGCCGGTCTGGTGATCCATCGCCAACTGCTTTCGGGCCGCGCCAACCGCGTGCTGATCCTGGTGCCGGAAAACCTCCAGCACCAGTGGCTGGTGGAAATGCGCCGCCGCTTCAATCTGCAAGTCGCGCTGTTCGACGAAGAACGCTTCATCGAAAGCGATGCCACCAACCCGTTCGAAGACACGCAACTGGCGCTGGTCGCGCTGGAATGGCTGGTCGACGATGAGAAGGCCCAGGACGCGCTGTTCGCCGCCGGCTGGGATCTGCTGGTGGTCGACGAAGCGCATCACCTGGTCTGGCACGAAGAGAAAGCCAGCGCGGAATATTCGCTGGTCGAACAACTGGCTGAAGTGATCCCGGGCGTGCTGCTGCTCACCGCCACCCCGGAGCAACTGGGTCAGGACAGCCACTTCGCCCGTCTGCGCCTGCTTGACCCGAACCGTTTCCATGACCTGGCCGCCTTCCGCGCCGAGAGCGACAACTATCGCCCGGTGGCCGAGGCCGTTCAGGAGCTGCTCGACAAGGGCCGTCTCTCGGCCGAAGCGCACAAGACCATTCACGGTTTCCTCGGCAACGAAGGCGAAGCCCTGCTGACCGCCGTCAACGATGGCGACACGCAAGCCAGCGCGCGCCTGGTGCGTGAACTGCTCGACCGCCACGGCACCGGCCGCGTGCTGTTCCGCAACACCCGCGCCGCCGTGCAGGGTTTCCCGGAGCGCAAGCTGCACCCGTATCCGCTGCCGTGCCCGGCCGAATACCTCGAACTGCCGCTGGGCGAACACGCCGAGCTGTACCCGGAAGTCAGCTTCCAGGCCCAGCCGGACGCCAGCGAAGAAGAGCGCTGGTGGAAATTCGACCCGCGTGTCGAGTGGCTGATCGATCAGTTGAAAATGCTCAAGCGCACCAAAGTGCTGGTGATCTGCGCCCATGCCGAAACCGCGATGGACCTGGAAGACGCCCTGCGCGTGCGTTCCGGCATCCCGGCCACGGTGTTCCACGAAGGCATGAACATCCTCGAGCGTGACCGCGCCGCCGCCTACTTCGCCGACGAAGAGTTTGGCGCGCAGGTGCTGATCTGCTCGGAAATCGGCAGCGAAGGCCGCAACTTCCAGTTCGCTCACCACCTGGTGCTGTTCGATCTGCCATCGCACCCGGACCTGCTCGAGCAGCGCATTGGTCGCCTCGACCGGATTGGCCAGAAGCACATCATCGAGCTGCACGTGCCGTACCTGGAAACCAGCCCGCAAGCGCGCCTGTTCCAGTGGTATCACGAAGCGCTGAATGCGTTCCTCAACACCTGCCCGACCGGCAACGCCTTGCAGCATCAGTTCGGCCCGCGCCTGCTGCCGCTGCTCGAAGAAGCCGACGACGGCGAGTGGCAAGCGCTGATCGACGAAGCGCGCGCCGAGCGTGAACGCCTGGAAGCCGAGCTGCACACCGGTCGCGACCGTTTGCTGGAACTAAACTCCGGCGGCGCTGGCGAAGGTGAAGCGCTGGTCGAGGCGATCCTCGAGCAGGACGACCAGTTCGCCCTGCCGATCTATATGGAAACCCTGTTCGATGCGTTTGGCATCGACAGCGAAGACCATTCTGAAAACGCCCTGATCCTCAAGCCGAGCGAGAAGATGCTCGACGCCAGTTTCCCGCTGGGCGACGACGAAGGCGTGACCATCACCTACGACCGTAACCAGGCGCTGTCGCGCGAAGACATGCAGTTCATCACCTGGGAACACCCGATGGTGCAGGGCGGCATGGACCTGGTGCTGTCCGGCTCGATGGGCAACACCGCCGTCGCGCTGATCAAGAACAAGGCGCTGAAACCGGGCACCGTGTTGCTGGAACTGCTTTACGTCAGTGAAGTGGTCGCGCCGCGTTCGCTGCAACTGGGCCGCTACTTGCCACCGGCGGCGCTGCGCTGCCTGCTCGATGCCAATGGCAATGACCTGTCGCCACGGGTGTCGTTTGAAACCCTGAACGATCAACTTGAAAGCGTGCCGCGTGCCAGCGCCAACAAGTTCATCCAGGCCCAGCGCGATCAGCTGACGCCACGGATCAACGCCGGTGAAGACAAGATCGCCCCGCGTCACGCCGAGCGCGTGGCCGAAGCGCGTCGTCGCCTGGCCGCCGACACCGACGAAGAACTGGCGCGCCTGACCGCGTTGCAAGCGGTCAACCCGAGCGTACGTGACAGCGAACTGGAAGCGCTGCGTACACAGCGTGAACAGGGTCTGGCGATGCTGGATAAAGCGGCTTTGCGCCTGGAAGCGATTCGGGTGCTGGTGGCGGGTTGATCGCCCCGCCCCACCGTTGAAAAACAAGGAGGCCCGCAGCGATGCGGGCCTTTTTGTAAGTCAGTTATTTATCAGCTGATGCTGATAACCCTATCGCGAGCAGGCTCACTCCTACAGTTGGAAAGCATTCCCCCTGTAGGAGTGAGCCTGCTCGCGATAGCCGTTAAGCAGTCGCCGCCGAAACCTCTGGCTCAACCACCGCCACCAACCCATCCCTCATCCGCTGCGCATCGCGAACAAAACACCGCGAGGCCAGAAACAGAAAGACCATGGTCAAAAACAGCGCCACCGGAATCAGGTACATCGCGTCATGCAGCCCGACAGCCTTGAACGCCTCGGTCATCTGCTCAGCCCCCGCCGACAACATCGCCGTGTGGGCGAAGTGATCCGACAGCCCACCGACCACCACCGGCCCCAGACCACCGCCGAGCAGATACAGCCCGGCGAAGAACAACGCCATCGCCGTGGCACGCAAACGCGGTTCGACCACGTCCTGGATCGCCGTGTACACGCAGGTGTAGAAGTTGTACGCGAACAGCCAGCCAACGCTGAACACTGCGACGAACACGCCGATCTCAATGCGCCCGGCATGCAACGCCCACGCCGTGCACAGCGTCGAGATAATCAGGCTGAACGCGGCAAACAACAGCCGGCCACTGGCGAAACGCTGGTGAATCTTGTCGGCGATCCAGCCGCCGAGGGTCAGACCAACCAGCCCGGTCACGCCAACGATAACCCCGGTCGCCACGGCCGCGTCCTGCAAAGGCATCAGGAAGTAACGTTGCAGCATCGGCACCAGAAACGAGTTGCAGGCGTAGGTGGCGAAGTTGAAACACAGCCCGGCCATCACCAGCCACAGAAAAGTCGGCACGGCGAGTACCCGGCGAATCGGCCTGTCGACCTTCTCTTGCGAGACCTGCACGGCTTCCGCCGCGCCGCGCTTTGGCTCTTTGATGAAAAACATGAAAACGGCGAGGACCAGCCCCGGCACCGCAGCAATGAAAAACGGCGCCCGCCAGCTGTCGAACGCCTTGACCATCGCACCGATGGTGAAGAACGCCAGCAGCAGCCCCAGCGGCAGGCCAAGCATGAAAATGCCCATGGCCCGCGCCCGACGGTGCGCTGGAAACAAGTCGCCGATCAGTGAGTTGGCCGCCGGCGCATAACTGGCCTCGCCAATGCCGATGCCCATGCGCACGATCAAAAAACTCCAGAAACTGCCGACCAGACCGTTGACGGCGGTCAGCGCGCTCCAAGTCGCCAGGCCCCAACCCATCAGCTTGCTGCGCGAACCGGTGTCGGCCATGCGCCCCAGCGGCAGGCCGGCGATGGCGTAAACGACGGTGAACGCGGTACCGATGATACCGAGCTGAAAGTCGCTGAGGTGCCATTCCATGCGGATCGGTTCGATGATGATCGCAGGGATCGTGCGGTCGAAGAAATTGAACAGGTTGGCGAGGAACAGCAGGAACAGAATGCGCCAGGCATTCGCCGCTTGGGTCGAGTTCTGCATGGGTCCGTCTCTTTCTTGTTATGGGGCTTCACTGCCAACGCATCCGAGCCCGGAACCTGCAATCTAGTCAGCCGCGCGAGGGCTGTCTGTCATCATTCGTCAGCCTGATATCGGCCCATCGCACTGTAACGAAACGTAAGCCCTTGATAAGTCTGCAATCCCCCGAAAACCGGGGACTTTGCGGCAAAACCCTGGCACAAAAAAAAAGTTTCGCGCCCCCCTTCCCAAGGCCATGGCAAAGCCTAGAATGGCCGCCGGATCCGTCCGGATCTTCCGATCAATCCCTTTGATACCCCCGCCCATGTCCGAAGCCAGTCCGTGTCTGAATTGCGGTGCCTGCTGTTCCCATTTTCGCGTGTCTTTTTTCTGGGGTGAGTGTTCATCCTCAGGCGGTACGGTTCCCGATGAACTGGTGACCCAAGTCACGCCGAGCCGGGTAGCGATGATCGGCACTGACCGCAAGCCGACGCGCTGCATATCGCTGGCGGGCGAGGTCGGCAGCGCCGTGCAATGCACGATCTATGAACAGCGCTCCAGCCCCTGCCGCGAGTTCGAGGCCTCATGGGAAAACGGCGAACACAACAGCGACTGCGATAAAGCCCGCGCCGCCCACGGCCTGCCACCCTTGCCGCCGCACTGGAATGACCTGCCTCTGGAACGCATTGCCTGACCCTTAGCGCCAATCGCTATGAGGCTAATGTCAAAATCATTCGCGCCAATGTGCCACTACGCCTTGCACCCCAGAAACGGCCTCTATACTCCAGGCATTCGCCGGCGTTGACGAACGCACCGGCCCGATGAATCCGAGACGGGGCACGCTATGGAGTGGCTTGGTTTGCAGTTTGTTACCGAGCTGCCGGAGAGCGGACAGGTCATACTCAACTGCACCCACGATCCCGTGCTGGTGCTGGTGGCGTATCTGGTCGCGTGCGCGGCCAGTTTTGCCACGCTGGACATGGCCGAGCGGGTCGGCCATGCCGAAAACCCGGGCGCGCGACGCGTCTGGCGCTGGATCGGCGGCGCCTGCCTGGCCGGCGGGATCTGGGCCATGCATTTCATTGGCATGCTGGCATTTCAGGCCCCCATCGAGATCCACTACCACCTGCCGACCACCCTGTTTTCCCTGCTGATCGCCCTGCTCGCCTCGGCGCTGGCCATGCACACCCTGAGCGTGGCGCAGCCGAGTCTGGCGCGTTGCCTGAGGACTGCCGTGGTCATCGGCCTGGGGATCGCCAGCATGCATTACGTCGGCATGGCCGCCATGCAATCGAGCGCCACGGCGTATTACCAACCGAGTCTGTTCGGACTGTCGATCGTGATCGCCGTCGGCGCCAGTTTTGCGGCGTTGTGGGTGGCCGGCTACCTGCGTGAAGGCAGCGGCGTGGCGCATCAGGTGCTCAAATACGTCGCCGCGCTGATGCTCGGCGCCGGCATTATCAGCATGCACTTCACCGGCATGGCCGCCTTGCAACTGGTGCTGCCCGACGGCGCCGCACCGACGATGGCCGTGGAAACCAGCCATCTGCAACTGGGCCTGACGGTCGCGTTGATCATCTTGCTGATTCTGGGCAGCGCCATCAGCGCCGCCATGGCCGACAAGAAACTGCAGAACAAGGAACACGACCTGCGCCGGGTCAACGCCCTGCTCAGCCAGCTCGATCAGGCGCGCATGTCGTTGCAGCAAGTAGCCAACTACGACGCGCTGACCAACCTGATCAATCGCCGTGGCTTCAATCAGCTCTTCGCCGAGAAGCTCAGCCAGAAAGCCAGCGAAGGCGGCATGCTGGCGGTGATGTTTCTCGACATCGACCACTTCAAGCGCATCAACGACAGCCTCGGCCACGATGCCGGTGATGCGCTGCTCAAAGTCATCGCCAGTCACATCAAAAGCTCGGTGCGCAGCCAGGAAGACGTGGTCGCGCGGTTCGGCGGTGACGAGTTCTGCATCCTCATCAGCCTGCGTGACCGCGAAGAAGCGCGCAACATGGCCCAGCGCATCATGCTCAAGATGAAAGAGCCCGTTGAACTGGCCGGGCGCCGGATGGTAATGACCACCAGCATCGGCATCAGCCTGTTTCCGCACGATGGCAGTACTTGCGAAGAGTTGCTCAAGCATGCCGACCTCGCGCTCTACCAATCCAAGGGCGCCGGGCGCAACGGTTTGCACTTTTTCAGTCCCAGCCTCAAGACTCGCGCCAGCTTCGAGCTGCAACTGGAAGAGGAATTGCGTAACGCCTTGCGTGAAGATCACGCGCTGATGCTGTATTACCAGCCGATCTTTGAGCTGAAAACCGGCCGCGTCACCAAGCTCGAAGCCTTGATCCGCTGGCAACATCCGACCCACGGCTTGCTGACCCCGGACCGTTTTATCGGCATTGCCGAAAACAACGGCCTGATCGCCGAACTGGACAACTGGGTGCTGCGCCGGGCCTGCAAGGATCTGGGCGAGCTGTCGCGCCATGGCTGCGAAGACCTGAAAATCGCCTGGAACTGCTCACCGTTGAACCTGGCCCGCGAGGAACTGGCCGACGAAATCGAAAGCGCGTTGCGCACTGCCGGCGTCGCGCCGGAGCGGCTGGAACTGGAAGTCACCGAGAACGCCCTGATGGGCAATATCGCCAACACCCTGGTGCTGTTGCGCCAGATCCGCGCCCTCGGCGTGTCGCTGTCGATTGATGACTTCGGCACCGGTTACTCGTCGCTGGCCTACCTTAAACGCCTGCCGCTCAATACGCTGAAGATTGACCGCTCTTTCATCCTCGACATTCCCACCGCCACCGCCGACATGGAAATCGTTCAGGCAATCATCGTCATGGCTCACACCCTGCATTTGCAGGTGGTCACCGAAGGCGTGGAAAGCCTGGAGCAATACGAATTCCTCGAGCGCTCGGGTTGCGATTTCATTCAGGGCTACCTGCTCAGCCGCCCGGTGCCGCTGGATGAATTGCGCCCGGTGCTGGAAGAAATCAATCAGCGCAAGCCTTCACACGCGGTCAATCCGTTGAGTCTGGCGCACGGTACATTCGCACCAATGTCGCTGGATCCTTCGCCAAAAAACCCTGCGCCCCATGCAGGCGCATCAGTTGTGCGGCCAATCCGCTGATCGGTGTGGCCGAGCCTTGCTCGCGAGAGAATTTCACCGCCGTGTCGAGATCCTTGAGCAGTGTGCGCACGTGCCACTTGATCGGCTCAAAACGGCTCTCGGCCATTTGCGGGGCGAGGATTTGCAACGGTTTCGAATCAGCAAAGCCACCGGCCAGCGCCTCGGCGATCAGGCGCGCATCGACGCCTGCCTGTTCAGCCAGCGCCACCACTTCGGCAATCACCAGCGCATTGCAGGCGACGATCATCTGGTTGCAGGCCTTGGTCACCTGGCCGGCACCAATGCCGCCCATGTGCGTGACGCGCTGACCGAGAGTGAGCAACACCGGGCGCACCCGTTCAAGATGCTCCGCCGCACCGCCGACCATGATCGCCAGGCTGCCGGTTTCGGCACCGACCACGCCGCCGGACACCGGCGAATCGAGCCAGTGCATGCCGGTTTTTTCGGCCAGCTCGGCGGCCATTTCCCGGGTCGCGGTCGGTTCGAGGCTGGAAAAATCCACCAGTAACTGAGCTTTTCTCGCCCCTTCAGCGACACCGCCAGCGCCAAACACCACCTCACGGACCACTGCGGTATCGGCCAGACACAGCATGACAATATCGGCGTGCTCGCACAGTTCAGCGGGACTCGCGACTTGACGGGCGCCAGCTTCAACCAGTGGCGCGCATTTGTCCGGGTTGCGATTCCACACGGTCAGCGGGTAACCCGCGGCCAACAACCGTCGGCACATGGGCAAGCCCATCAGGCCGATTCCGGCAAATCCCAACGAAGATAGCGTTGACATCATTTTGCCTCTTTTCCATTAAAGATCGCCGAATAATGGCCGATTCATCAACGATCAGGAAAGGATTCCGCCCAGCGATCACCCCAGGCCAACACCCTGGCGCTCGGGCCTAATTCGCGCAAAAGACGCGAGATCCTATTCCGTGAGGTTCACCGGCACTGGTCGGCGAACCAACCCAGTCCAGGTGCATGGCGCAATGACTTCTAACAACAAGCCCGCCACGGCGGTATCCGATCTGACGCTGAACCCTGCCGCCAACAGCGCTTCACCGTCCAGGCCATCGGTTCCCTCGCGCCCGCTGTCGACCCAGCAATACCTGTATTTCACTGAAACCAACACCGACCGCATCCTCGACAACCTCGACGGCCTGCGCGATTCGGTGTTCCCGCGCCCACCTCACCAGGAAGGCGACAACGAGCAGCACAACGATCAGGAATTTCCGTCGGTGTGCCTGATCGGCCTCGGTCGCTGCGGCTCCAACATCGCCCTGGATGTTGCGGAGCTGGTGTACAACGCGCGCAAGTTCTACCTCAACGAATTCAACAACGAAGACCGCCCGGCGGATCGGCGTCTGGCCGACAAGGGCTACAGCCCGGCGCAGTGGATCAAGAACAACCTGCGCATCGGCACCAGCAAATCGACCAAACCGGTGTTTCTGGTCGAACCGCTGGTGATGCTCGGCGACCTCGACAAGGACATCGCCGGACGCATCCGTTTTTCGCGCAAGGGCGAGAAAAGCGGCTTCCTGCGCGACTACAGCAAAATGAAAATCATGGACTTGTCCGAAGTCCACGCGGGTGGCGCCGGTAACGCGCCGATCCTCGGCCAGTACCTGGCGAAGATCATCCTTAATAAGGACACCCAGCGTTTCTCCAGCCCCGACTGGAAAATGATCCACTCGTACCTGATCGACAGCTGCGGCATCAAAGCCAACCAGTCACGCCTGTACTTTTCGATTTTCAGTGCCGGCGGCGGTACCGGTTCGGGCATGGCCTCCGAGTTCGGCCTGGCCCAGCAGCACTCGTACATGAACAAGACGTTCGACACCAAGCCGATGGATGAACACGACGGCAAGAGCGGCCATTCGTTTGTGTTCGAACCGATCTTCACCAGCGGCATCTGCGTGCTGCCGAACATTTCTGACCACCGCAGCGAAATGTCCGAGGCGCTGCACATCAACGCCGGGCGTTTGCTGTGCAAATACCTTTCGGAGGAATGGGACTTCTCCTACAACTTCGCCAACGAAGACAGCAGCGAAGCCAGCGTCATGGGCCGTATCCGCCCGTGGAACGCGATGATGCTGATCTCCAACGACATCATGCGTTACGCCGAAGAAAGCGATGACGGCAACATCCAGAACATTGATGTCAATGCGATGGAGAAGCACGCCAACCAGTACATCTCGCAGCAGATCTTCAACATTCTCACGGCGCAGGCGGTTACCACCGACTACGACCAGAACTACTTCCGCCGCGCAGGCATCGACATCGGCGAGACCATTCGCCTGGATGCCAACGATTTGTTCATGAGCCTGGCCGGCCCGGTGGCGATTGCCTACGCCGAATCGGTGGTGCCGGAAACGCCGCCGCCGAGCAGCGACAAGTTCAAGGTCTTCGATAAAGAGCCACAGCGTCTGAACATCGATGACCTGTTCTTCCGCTCGATCGACTTGCCGCACTTCAACAAAGTCACCCAGGCCATCGAAGGCATCAGTTTGTTGCCGATCGAATCCAAGCGTTATCGCGCCTCGCTGGAGCAATACAAGAATTCCGGCTACGACGCCGCCGCGCTGCACGACCTGCACTTCTTCAAGAACTGCTCGTCGGTGGTCTCGATCGTCTCACTGCCGAAAGACTACAAGTTG
Source organism: Pseudomonas sp. SWRI99 (assembly GCF_014270125.1). Lineage (NCBI taxonomy): Bacteria > Pseudomonadati > Pseudomonadota > Gammaproteobacteria > Pseudomonadales > Pseudomonadaceae > Pseudomonas > Pseudomonas sp. SWRI99. The sequence goes on from NZ_JABWQR010000025.1 coordinate 58,136, forward strand.
TCGTACATGGACCTGAACCGGTTGAAAACCCACCTCAACAGCCTGTTCCCCAACACCACGCTCAAGCGTTACGCGCTGGTGATCGGCGCTTCGGCCAACCTGTCGCTGACCACCCTGATCGCCAAGAGCCCGTGCCTGTCGGACGACTTCCTGACCCTGATCGTGGCGTTCATCAAGCGCTGCTTCGCGAAGAATCCGTACCGCTTCGACGAGACACTGGACAACTCGATTCTCGACTTCATCGTTCAAGAAGATTTTGACGAAGACCGCATCGACGAATTGCTCAACGAATTCGAAAACCCGGCGAAGATCCTCGACACCAACTGGTACGCGATCAAACCGATGTACGAGAAGAAATACCGCGAGCTGATCAACGACAAAGACAAGTTTGTCTCGATCAACGACATTCGTTTGTCGCGCGATTGCGTGAAGAAGTCGATCAAGTACCTGCGCGAGATCTACCGTCACCGGATTGGCAAGACCAAGGTTATTTCGCTGAATAACCATACCGGCAAGACGTTCTCGGTCTGATCGAAGGCCGAGTCGCTGCCATCGCTGGCAAGCCAGCTCCCACAGATTTTGTGGTGCTCACAATATTTGTGTTCATCCGGACACTGTGGGAGCTGGCTTGCCAGCGATGGGGTCTTCAAACTCACTAAAGATTTCAGCCTTTCCAATATCCAGAAACAATTAAGCGGCCCTCAAGCCGCTCAATAAACTGTTCCCGTTACGTTTACGTCACCGTGATGCGTGGTGTTTCTCTACGGCAACGTGCCATCACGCTACTCCGCTACACACTTGCGGCGCGACAAGGCAAGCACCAAAAAGGTGCAACCCATCAAGTCACCGCCCTTTCCTGGATCAGAATCCACGGCGAAACCACCACCGCCCACAGCTGTGGATCACGCTCGAAGATATCCAGCGCCCGCGTTTCAGACAGCTTGGCGACCTTGTCGTCGGCCAGCCAGGCCGCGACTTTCTCGCCTTCATCCGATGCCACGGCCTCGGCAGCGGCGATCAAATCCAGGTCTGGGTCGACCCACAATAGGGCACCCTTGGCGAAGAACGGCTCCAGCTCCTTCCAGGTGATAGATGCCGTTTCACCAAGCAGCTTGGCATAGAGGGTGCTAGGTTCTTGATTCATGGGAACTGTCCGGAAAAGAAATCGACGCGAATCATAAACGTTGGTGGTCCGTCAGAAAAACCCGGTTGCAAATGGCTGCACCGAACGAAAAGAGCAGGAACGCCAGGGAATGCTGCTGTTTAGGCTATATGCCTACGAATGCCCCGCCGCGATTCTGTCTTTTTCATTCAAAAATGCGACACCCCCAAGTTTTGCCCCGTGACGCCTGCTTCCCAGTTGAACAAGCGGCGCTCTACACTGTACCGGTACAGTTGCCGGGGGCATTTCCGGAGGGTATCGCAAAGATATCTGTCCCGGTTCTGCTGCTGCGGCGCCAGAACTCTAAAAAATACAACAGTAAGAGTGGAGCACTATGACTAAGGCTACTAAGCAGATTTCCAAACTGTTTGCCGCTATGGTTCTGGCCGGGGTTGCCAGCCATTCGTTCGCAGCTGACACCATCAAGATCGGTATCGCAGGTCCCAAGACCGGTCCAGTAGCCCAGTACGGCGACATGCAGTTCAGTGGCGCCAAAATGGCCATCGAGCAGATCAACGCCAAGGGCGGCGTCGACGGCAAGCAACTGCAAGCCGTTGAATACGACGATGCCTGCGATCCGAAACAAGCGGTTGCGGTAGCGAACAAGGTCGTCAACGACGGCGTCAAGTTCGTGGTCGGTCACCTGTGCTCCAGCTCCACTCAGCCGGCTTCGGATATCTACGAAGACGAAGGCGTGATCATGATCACCCCGGCCGCCACCAGCCCGGACATCACCGCCCGTGGCTACAAAATGATCTTCCGTACTATCGGTCTGGACAGCGCCCAGGGCCCTGCCGCCGGTAACTACATTGCCGATCACGTCAAACCGAAAGTGGTTGGCGTGCTGCACGACAAACAGCAATACGGTGAAGGCATCGCCACTGCCGTCAAATCGACCCTCGAGAAGAAAGGCACCAAGGTTGCCGTGTTCGAAGGCGTCAACGCCGGCGACAAAGACTTCTCGGCGATCATCGCCAAGCTCAAGCAAGCCGGCGTCGACTTCGTCTATTACGGTGGCTACCACCCGGAGCTGGGCCTGATTCTGCGCCAGGCTCAGGAAAAAGGCCTGAAAGCCCGTTTCATGGGTCCGGAAGGCGTGGGTAACGACTCGATCACCCAGATCGCCAAGGACGCGTCCGAAGGCCTGCTGGTGACCCTGCCGAAATCCTTCGACCAGGATCCGGCCAACGTCGCCCTGGCTGATGCGTTCAAAGCCAAGAAGGAAGACCCGAGCGGTCCGTTCGTGTTCCCGTCCTACTCGGCTGTGACCGTGATTGCCGAAGGCATCAAGGCTGCCAAGTCCGAAGACGCAACCAAAGTGGCTGAAGCCATCCACGCCGGTTCGTTCAAGACTCCTACCGGCGACCTGAGCTTCGACGACAAGGGCGACCTGAAAGACTTCAAATTTGTAGTCTACGAGTGGCACAACGGCAAACCTAAAACCGAAGTTTCGCCTCAGTAAGGCCTTGCCTGACTGACTGCCAATAAAGCCCACGGCGTGCCGTGGGCTTTGTTTTACGAACGTATTGGGCCGCGCTGGCGTGATCCGCCAGTCTCCCCACCTGAAAATCTCAAAACCGTCATCAGCGGTTCGCTGGCAAAACCCGGATTCGAAGTGGATAAAGATCCACGGGGCCGGGCGGGAAAATGACTCCACCAGTGAAATGCGTATCAGGTTTTTAGGAGCGCTGTAATGCCTGACATCTATCACTTCTTCCAACAGCTGGTTAACGGCCTCAACGTTGGCAGCATGTATGCCCTGATCGCCATCGGCTACACGATGGTTTACGGCATCATTGGAATGATCAACTTCGCCCACGGCGAGGTGTACATGATCGGCTCCTACGTGGCGTTCATCGCCATTGCCGGACTGACCATGATGGGACTCGACAGTGTCCCGCTGTTGATGACCGCGGCGTTCATCGCCAGCATCGTCGTCACCAGTTCCTACGGTTACAGCATCGAACGGATCGCCTACCGCCCCCTGCGCGGAAGCAACCGTCTGATCCCGCTGATTTCTGCCATCGGTATGTCGATCTTCCTGCAGAACACCGTTCTGCTGGCGCAAGACTCCAAGGACAAAGCTATCCCCAACCTGATCCCGGGCAACTTCGCCTTCGGTCCAGGTGGCGCACAAGAAGTGCTGATTTCCTACATGCAGATCGTGGTGTTCGTAGTCACCCTGATCGCCATGCTCGGCCTGACCCTGTTCATCTCCCGTTCCCGCCTGGGCCGCGCCTGCCGCGCCTGTGCCGAGGACATCAAGATGGCCAACCTGCTCGGCATCAACACCAACAACATCATCGCCCTGACCTTCGTCATCGGTGCTGCGCTGGCAGCCGTTGCGGCGGTCCTGCTGAGCATGCAATACGGCGTGATCAACCCCAACGCCGGTTTCCTCGTCGGCCTCAAGGCCTTCACCGCTGCGGTACTGGGCGGCATCGGCAGCATCCCCGGGGCCATGCTCGGCGGGTTGGTGCTGGGTGTAGCGGAAGCGTTCGGTGCCGATATCTTCGGCGACCAGTACAAGGACGTCGTGGCGTTCGGCTTGCTGGTTCTGGTGCTGTTGTTCCGTCCGACCGGCATTCTGGGCCGTCCGGAGGTTGAGAAAGTATGACTAGGAATCTTAAACAGGCACTGTTCAGTGCCTTGCTGGTGTGGGCCGTGGCTTACCCGGTACTCGGTCTCAAACTGACCATCGTCGGCATCAATCTTGAAGTGCACAACACCAGCCCTGCGGTACTCGCGACCATCGCGATCTGCTCGGTGCTGATGTTTTTGCGCGTGCTGTTCAACCAGCAGATCAGCAAGGCCTGGCGTTCTTCGCCGGGCATGCCGCTGATTCCGGCCAAGGCCAGCAACTTCCTGACCCTGCCCTCCACCCAGCGTTATTTCATCATTGGGCTGATTGTGCTGGCGCTGGTGTGGCCGTTCTTCGGCTCCCGCGGCGCGGTGGATATCGCCACGCTGATCCTGATCTACGTGATGCTCGGCCTCGGTCTGAACATCGTCGTCGGTCTGGCCGGTCTGCTTGACCTGGGTTACGTCGGCTTCTACGCCGTCGGCGCCTACAGCTACGCACTGCTGTCGCATTACTACGGTCTGAGTTTCTGGATCTGCCTGCCGATTGCCGGCCTGATGGCGGCGACGTTCGGCTTCCTGCTGGGCTTCCCGGTATTGCGTCTGCGCGGCGACTATCTGGCGATCGTGACCTTGGGCTTCGGCGAGATCATCCGTCTGTTCCTGCGTAACCTGACGGACATCACCGGCGGCCCGAACGGCATCAGCAACATCGAGAAACCGACGTTCTTCGGCCTGACTTTCGAGCGTAAAGCGGCCGAAGGCCTGCAGACGTTCCATGAGTATTTCGGCCTGCAATACAACTCGATCAACAAGGTGATCTTCCTCTATCTGGTTGCCCTGTTGCTGGCGCTGGCAGCGCTGTTCGTCATCAACCGTTTGCTGCGCATGCCGATCGGCCGTGCCTGGGAAGCGCTGCGTGAAGATGAAATCGCCTGCCGTGCGCTGGGTCTGAACCCGACCGTGATCAAGCTTTCCGCGTTCACCCTGGGCGCCGCGTTTGCCGGTTTCGCCGGCAGCTTTTTCGCCGCGCGTCAGGGTCTGGTGACGCCAGAGTCGTTTACCTTCATCGAGTCGGCGATCATCCTCGCCATCGTCGTACTGGGCGGGATGGGCTCGCAGTTGGGCGTGATCCTGGCGGCGATCGTCATGATTCTGTTGCCGGAAATGATGCGTGAGTTCAGCGAGTACCGCATGTTGATGTTCGGTGCGCTGATGGTGTTGATGATGATCTGGCGTCCACAAGGTCTGCTGCCGATGCAACGCCCACACATGGAGTTGCGCAAATGAGCCGCGAGATTCTTAAAGTCGAAAATCTGAGCATGCGCTTCGGCGGCTTGCTGGCGGTCAACGGCGTGGCGCTGACCGTCAAAGAGAAACAGGTTGTTGCGCTGATCGGGCCGAACGGCGCCGGCAAAACCACCGTGTTCAACTGCCTGACCGGTTTCTATCAGCCGACCGGCGGCAGCATCCTGCTCGACGGCGAGCCGATTCAGGGCCTGCCGGGCCACAAGATCGCCCTCAAAGGCGTGGTGCGTACGTTCCAGAATGTGCGTTTGTTCAAGGACATGACCGCGGTCGAGAACCTCTTGATCGCCCAGCACCGTCACCTGAACACCAACTTCCTGTCCGGCCTGTTCAAGACCCCGGCGTTTCGCAAAAGCGAGCGCGAGGCCATGGAGTTTGCCGAGTACTGGCTGGAAAAGGTCAACCTCAAAGAGTTCGCCAACCGCACCGCTGGCACCCTCGCCTACGGTCAGCAACGGCGTCTGGAAATCGCTCGCTGCATGATGACCCGCCCGCGGATTCTCATGCTCGACGAACCGGCCGCCGGCCTGAACCCGAAAGAAACCGAAGACCTCAAGGCGTTGATCGGCGTGCTGCGTGAAGAGCACAACGTCACCGTGCTGCTGATCGAGCACGACATGAAACTGGTCATGAGCATTTCCGACCACATCGTCGTGATCAACCAGGGCACGCCACTGGCCGACGGTACGCCGGAACAGATCCGCGACAATCCTGAAGTGATCAAAGCCTACCTGGGGGAAGCGTAAATGCTGCAGTTCGAAAACGTTTCCACCTTCTACGGCAAGATCCAGGCCCTGCACAGCGTCAATGTCGAAGTCCGTCAGGGCGAGATCGTCACGCTGATCGGCGCCAACGGTGCCGGCAAATCCACGCTGCTGATGACGCTGTGCGGTTCACCGCAGGCGCACAGCGGCAGCATCCGCTACATGGGTGAGGAACTGGTCGGCCAGGACTCGTCGCAGATCATGCGCAAGAGCATCGCCGTGGTCCCCGAAGGTCGTCGGGTGTTTGCCCGTCTGACCGTGGAAGAAAATCTGTCCATGGGCGGATTTTTCACCGACAAGGGCGACTATCAGGAACAGATGGACAAGGTCCTCGGACTTTTCCCACGCCTGAAAGAACGCTTCAACCAGCGCGGCGGTACCATGTCCGGCGGCGAACAGCAAATGCTCGCCATCGGCCGGGCGCTGATGAGCAAGCCGAAACTGTTGCTGCTCGACGAGCCGTCGCTGGGCCTGGCACCGATCATCATCCAGCAGATCTTCGACATCATCGAACAGCTGCGCAAGGACGGTGTGACCGTGTTCCTGGTCGAGCAGAACGCTAACCAGGCGCTGAAAATCGCCGACCGCGCCTACGTGCTGGAAAATGGTCGCGTGGTCATGCAAGGCACCGGTGAAGCGCTGCTGACCGACCCGAAAGTGCGCGAGGCGTATCTCGGTGGTTGAGTGTCATCGCTGAACAAGAAACGGCCTTCGGGCCGTTTTTTATGCCCACGAAAATCCCCTGCTTTACTCGCCCCTGTGGGAGCGGGCTTGCTCGCGAAAGCAGTGTGTCAGTTAACGAAGATGTCGACTGATTCACCGCTTTCGCGAGCAAGCCCGCTCCCACAGGGAATAGCCGTGTCAGGAAAAATTCCGTAAAAGTTTTGCGCCCGCTGTAACGCATCGCTGTGAGCTTTCTCTAGAGGGACAAGCAAGCGCAAACCGCTTGCAGAAACCCTGATAAATCTGGAGAAACATCATGACTGCGACTACCCGTACCCTGTCCGCCACCGCCCTGGTTCTGGCCCTCGGTTCCGCCCTGAGCATCGCCACTGTCTCTACCGCCCAGGCCGCCGATGCCAACATGGAAAAATGCTTCGGCGTGGCGCTGAAAGGCAAGAATGATTGCGCCGCGGGTGCAGGCACCACCTGTGCCGGCACGGCGAAAATGGACTATCAGGCCAACGCCTGGAAGCTCGTTCCGAAAGGCACCTGCGTCACCACCGAAAGCAAAACCTCGCCGAGCGGTTTCGGTCAGCTCGAAGCCTTTAAAGCCAAGTCCTGATCGTTGGTCTGCCTGAGTGACGATCATGTTCAGTCATCGCCAACCGTCCCTGCCGCGCACTCAGGCAGCTCGCACCGAGCTCCCCGCCCGTGCCGGGCTGGGGCTCAAGACCGGGCACTTCCTTGAAGTGCTCGGTTCCATCCCCGACCTCGGTTTTTTCGAGGTCCACGCCGAAAACTACATGGTGGCCGGCGGCCCGTTTCATCATTTTCTCGGTTTGATCCGCGAACAGTACCCGCTGTCGTTGCATGGCGTGGGGCTGTCGATCGGTGGCGAAGGTCCGCTCGATACCGGGCATCTCCAACGCCTCGCTGAGCTGATCGAGCGCTATCAACCACAATCCTTTTCCGAACACCTGGCCTGGTCAAGCCATGGCCCGGTGTTTCTCAACGATCTGCTGCCACTGGCCTATGACACGCCAACGCTGAATCGCGTCTGCGCGCACATCGATCAGGTGCAGAACACTCTGAAACGCCCGATGTTGCTGGAGAACCCGGCGACCTATCTGGCATTTCGGGATTCAACCCTCGACGAGGCGGACTTCATCAGCGAAGTGATCCGGCGCAGCGGCTGCGGCTTGCTGCTCGACGTCAACAATGTCTACGTGTCGTGCGTCAACCATCAGCGTGATCCGCTGGCCTATCTCGACGCATTGCCGCTGCACGCCGTCGGCGAGATTCATCTGGCCGGTTTCGCCGAAGATTGCGACAACCTCGGCGATCGCTTGCTGATCGACGACCACGGGGCGCCGGTCGATCAGGCGGTCTGGCGCCTGTATCGACAAGTACTTGCGCGCATCGGCCCGGTGCCGACCCTGATCGAACGCGACAACCAGGTGCCGGCCTTCGACGTGTTGCTCGCCGAAGCGCAACAGGCCGAGGCGTTGTTGCGCCACGCGGAGGGTGCACCATGAGCCGGCAAGCGGCCTTCGCCGCCGCGCTGCTCGACGTAAAACGGCCGTGTCCGGATGGCTTGTGCAGCCGCAACGGTGCCGACCCTGCCAGCCGTTTCGCGGTGTATCGCAATAACGTGCACAGTTCGTTGGTCAACGCCTTGGCTGAGAGTTATCCGGTGGTGGTGCAGTTGGTCGGCGAAGAATTCTTCCGCGCCATGGCAGGCGTGTTTGTTCAACGCCAGCCACCGCAGAGTCCGCTGATGAGCCGTTACGGCGACGGATTTGCCGACTTCATCGCAGGCTTCGAACCGATCGCCGGCGTACCCTATGTCGCCGATGTTGCACGCCTTGAGCATCTGCGCACCCTCGCCTATCACGCCGCGGATGCGCAGCCCGTCCGGCCCGACGACATCAGCGCCGCCCTCGCCAGCCCGCAGGCCTTGAGCGATCTGTATCTGAGGCTTCATCCGTCCGTGCACACGCTCGATTCAGCCTATGCGGTGGTCGCAATCTGGGCCGCACATCAACAGGCGCAGACCCTGGCGGGGATTGGCCTCAATCACGGTCAGCACGCCATGGTCCTGCGCAACGGACTGGACGTGGAAGTGTTTGCCGTTGAACCCGGCGCCACGATGTTTATCCGTCACCTGATCAAGAGTCAGCCACTGCTCGCGGCGATGGAAAACAGCCCGCCCTTCGACCTCGCACAGACCCTTGCCGTGCTGATTGCACACAACGCCATCGCTCGCCTGACTCACAAGGAAATGCCATGAACACTTTCATCCTGCGGGCCGTCGCGCTGCTGGAAAGAATCCCGCACAGCCTGATCGCTTTCATCGCCCGCTTCTCGATCGCCGCCGTGTTCTGGAAGTCCGGCCAGACCAAGGTCGAAGGACTGGCCATCGACCTGATCGACGGCACCTTTGAATTGGGCTGGCCTCGTTTGGCTGATTCGACGATTCCGCTGTTCCAGAGCGAATACAACCTGCCGCTGTTGTCACCCGAGATCGCGGCACACATGGCGGCGTTCGCCGAGCATGCTTTCCCGGTGCTGATTCTGATCGGCTTGGCCACACGGTTTTCGGCGCTCGCATTGCTCGGCATGACCTTGGTCATTCAACTGTTTGTGTATCCGGATGCTTATCCGACTCATGGCACTTGGGCTGCGGTATTGCTGTACTTGATGACGACCGGGCCGGGCCGATTGTCGATAGATAATCTGATTGCCCGCCGATTCCAAGGCTGACCTGAATTGTAGGAGTGAGCCTGCTCGCGATAGCGGTGTGTCAGTCGATCAATTTTTTACTGATCCACCGCTATCGCGAGCAAGCTCACTCCTACAAAAAGATTGCTTTCAGCGCTGGAGTCGATCCAGCGCCTCGCCACTGCGCTTGAACCATCCCATCAAATAATCCGCCAGCACCTGCGTGCGTTTCGGCAAGCCGCCCTGATACGGATGCACCAGATACATCGGCATGCGCCGCGTCTGATAATCGTGCAGCAACCAGCGCAAGCGGCCGTCAGCCAGTTCCGTTTGCAGAAGGTAGGAAGGCAATCGCGCAATGCCTGCGCCGGACAACGCGGCTTTTTTCAGCAAGTTGTAATGGTTGCTGGCGAAAGGGCCCGACACCCGCACCCGCAGCAATTCGTGCTGTTGGTGATACAGCCACTCCTCTCGCCCACTGTAGTGGCTATTGAGCAAGCAGCGATGTTCGGCCAGTGCCTGCGGTGTCGCCGGTTCGCCGAAACGTTCGAGATAGGCCGGGCTGGCGCAGGTCATTTCATGCCAGGCCAGCAGGGGTTTGGCCACCAGCCGATCATCATTGGCCACCTCGGCGCGGATCGCCAGATCAAAACCGTCGCGGGACAGATCGCGGTAACTGTTGTTCAGCTCCAGTTCGATCTGCACCTCGGGATATTGCTGCGAAAACTCCAGCAACAAGCCATCGAAGAAGGTTTCACCCAGCGACACCGGAACGGTCATGCGCACCGGACCGGCCATGTCATCCTTCAAGCGCGCCAAGGCTTGTCGGGCGCGTTCGACCTGAACCACCAGCGCCTGAGCCTGCGGTAACAACGCCGCGCCCGCTGCCGTGAGACTCAAACGCCGGGTCGTGCGTTGCAGCAAAACCACGCTGAACTGCGCTTCGAGCTGACTGATGCGCTTGGACAACTGGCCCTTGCTGCAACCCAACTGCTGCGCGGCCAAGGTAAAACTGCCGGCCTCGATCAGCACGGCGAACGCGGCAAGGTCATCCATTTCGCTCATCGATTGTTTCCATTTGAAAACCAAAGGTTGCCTATTAGTGCGCTTATCCGCAGGAAAATCCATTCTAGACTGAAGCCTCGTTCAATCACTTGGGGTACAGCTCGATGAAGATTCTGTTGATAGGCGCCAACGGCACCATCGGTTCGGCGGTGGACAAAGAATTGTCGCAACGTCACGAAGTCATTCGTATCGGCCGCAACAGCGGCGACTTGCGGGTGGATATCAGCGACAGCGCATCGATCCGCAAGCTGTTCGAACAGACCGGCAAATTCGATGCGCTGGTCTGCGCGGCGGGCAACGTCACCTTCGCAGCACTGGACGAGATGACTGAAGACAGCTTCGCCCTCGGCCTGAAAGACAAGCTGATGGGTCAGGTCAACTTGCTGCTGATCGGACGCGAATTTGCCAACGACGGCGCCTCGTTTACCTTCACCACCGGCGTACTCAGCCATGATCCGATTCGCAGCGGTGCATCGGCAGCCTTGGTCAATGGCGCCCTCGACAGCTTCGTGCGCGCCGCCGCCATTGAACTGCCACGCGGCCTGCGGGTGAACTCGGTCAGCCCGACGGTTCTAACCGAAGCCCTGGGCAAATACGCGCCCTATTTCCGCGGCTTCAAACCGGTTCCTGCGGCGGAAGTCGCTTTGGCCTACGCCAAGAGTGTCGAAGGCCTGCAGACAGGTCAGACGTTTCACGTGGGCTAAGCCCTTGTGATGAACGGTCAGGCTGCGTAACGTGGCGACACTTGTCTGGAGAACCAAAGATGCGTGTCGCCCGTTCGTTAGTCCTCGTTGCCCTGCTGCCGATGTTTGCCGCCTGCCAATTGTTCGACGGCCAGCGCGAAAGCGTTTCACATGCCGGGCAGACGCGGATGCAGGGGCAGTTGACCGCCGCTGACGGCAAACTGGTGTTTCAGCCATGTCAGGATCAGCGCCAACTGGTGGTCAATGACAGCGGCGGCACCAGTATCCTGCAAGAGGCTGCGACCCTCGCCGACGAGCAGGGCAAACTGTTTGCCGATGTGCGTGGCAAGGTGTCTGGTGATCGCCTCGACCTGAGCCAGTTGTACCGCGTCGAACGCTCGGGCACGGCGTGCGATGACCCCAATTTCAAACTGCTGATCCTGCGTGCCGCCGGCCATGGCCCGGAATGGAATGTGAAGGTCAGCGGCAAAGGCATGGTCATCGACCGCGAGGGCCAGCCGCCGCTCGCCGTGCCGTATGTGGAAGAACAACTGGGCGACGGCCGCTTCAATCTGAGCAGCGAAGCCAACAACCAGCGCATCGAATTGTGGGTCGCGCCGCAGCGTTGCGTCGACAGCAGCACCGGCAGCGTGCAGCACATGAGCGCAGAACTGCGTATCGACGGTCAGGTGCAGCGCGGTTGCGGCTATTTCGGCGGCGCGCGTAACGACTGATCGTTTTTCCCCCACGGATCCGGTCGCGGCGGCTTATAATCGCCGCCTTCAAACGCCCTGGCGCAGTTGTGCGCCCCGCGAATCCGGATCCCCGCCATGTTACGAATCACTGAACTCAAGCTGCCAATCGACCATCCCGAAGAAGACCTGCGCGCCGCCATCGTGCAACGCCTGGGCATCGCCAGCGATGACTTGCTCGATTTCACCTTGTTCAAGCGCAGCTACGACGCGCGCAAAAAGTCCTCCGAACTGTGCTTCATCTACACCATCGACCTCAACGTACGCGACGAGGCCAAGGTGTTGGGCAAGTTCGCCGACGACCGTAACGTCAATGTGGCGCCGGATGTCAGCTACAAATTCGTCGGTCAGGCACCGAGCGATCCGGGCCAGCGGCCGATTGTCGTCGGTTTCGGCCCGTGCGGGATCTTCGCCGGGTTGCTGCTGGCGCAAATGGGCTTCAAGCCGATCATCCTCGAGCGCGGCACCGAAGTGCGCCAGCGCACCAAGGACACTTGGGGCCTGTGGCGCAAAAGCGTGCTCAACCCCGAGTCCAATGTGCAATTCGGCGAAGGCGGCGCGGGGACGTTTTCCGACGGCAAGCTGTACAGCCAGATCAAGGACCCGAAGTTTCTCGGTCGCAAAGTCCTGCACGAACTCGTCAAGGCCGGCGCGCCGGAAGAAATCCTCTACGTCAGCAAGCCGCACATCGGTACGTTCCGCCTGACCGGCATGGTCGAAAACATGCGCGAGCAGATCCGTGAGATGGGCGGTGAAGTACGTTTTCAGGAGCGCGTCACCGACGTGTTGATCGAGGACGGCCAACTGGTCGGCGTGCAACTGGCCAGCGGCGAAACCCTGCATTCTAAACACGTGGTTCTGGCCCTCGGCCACAGCGCCCGCGACACCTTCCGCATGCTCCACAGCCGTGGCGTGTTCATGGAAGCCAAGCCGTTTTCGGTGGGCTTCCGTATCGAACACCCGCAATCGCTGATCGACCGCGCGCGTCTGGGTAAATACGCCGGCCACCCGAAACTGGGCGCTGCCGACTACAAACTGGTACACCACGCCAAAAACGGCCGCTCGGTCTACAGCTTCTGCATGTGCCCGGGCGGCACTGTGGTGGCAGCGACGTCCGAGCCGAACCGCGTGGTCACCAACGGCATGAGCCAGTACTCGCGTAACGAGCGCAATGCCAACTCCGGCATCGTCGTTGGCATCACCCCGGAAGTCGATTATCCGGGCGGCCCGCTCGCCGGGATCGAGTTGCAGGAACGCCTGGAGTCCCACGCCTTCATCCTTGGCGGCAGCGACTACAAAGCCCCGGCGCAACTGGTCGGCGACTTCATCAACGACATTCCTTCGACCGAACTGGGTGAAGTCGAGCCGTCGTACAAACCGGGCGTTGCCCTGGGCGACCTGGCGTTGGCGCTGCCTGACTTCGCGATCGAAGCGATTCGTGAAGCGTTGCCGGCCTTCGAAAAGCAGATTCGCGGTTATTCGCTGCACGATGCGGTACTGACCGGGATCGAGACACGCACCTCCTCGCCGCTGCGCATCACGCGTAACGAGTCGCTGCAGAGCATGAACGTCAAGGGCCTGTTCCCGGCCGGTGAAGGCGCAGGCTATGCCGGCGGGATTCTCTCGGCGGGTGTTGACGGGATTCGGATTGCCGAGGCAGTGGCACGGGATATCCTTGGTCTCACTGACTGATACATAACCCTTGTAGGAGTGATTCTGCTCGCGATAGCGGTGATTCAGTCAACATCGATGCTGAATATTATTGCGCTATCGCGAGCAGGCTCACTCCTACATTTGATTTCGGTGTGTCAGATATTGGCGCGCAGCACCGAAGGCGGCAGCGCCTCTCCCCGCTCGGCACTCGCCGTCACCGCTTCGATCAAATCGCTTAGCTCATACCCCTGCGCCTTCAACCACTCCTGGTCGTAATACGTATCGGCATACCGTTCGCCGCCATCGCACAGAATCGCCACAATCGACCCCGACTCCCCCGCCGCTTTCATCTGCTGCGCCGCCATCAGCGCGCCGATCAGATTGGTCCCGCTCGATCCACCGACATGCCGCCCGAGGCGCTGCGCCAGATAGTGCATGGCGGCCAAGGACAAGGCATCCGGCACCTTGACCATCGCGTCGATCACCTTGGGCAAGAACGACGCCTCTACCCGGGGCCGGCCGATGCCTTCAATGCGTGAGCCGCAGTCGAGTCGCAGGCTGGCGTCGCCTGTCTGGTAAAAATCGAAGAACACCGAACGCTCGGCGTCGGCGCACAGCACGCGGGTGCAGTGCTGGCGATAGCGCACGTAACGACCGAGGGTCGCGGTGGTGCCGCCGGTGCCCGGGCTGGAAATCAGCCAGCTCGGTTCCGGGTGTTTTTCATAGCGCATCTGCTGAAAGATGGACTCGGCAATGTTGTTGTTCGCTCGCCAGTCGGTGGCGCGCTCGGCGTAGGTGAACTGGTCGATGAAATGCCCGCCGTGCTCGCGTGCCAGACGCTCGGACTCGGCGTAGATCTGCGTCGGATCGTTCACCAGATGGCTTTGGCCGCCGTAAAAGGCGATCTGGGCTATCTTCTCTTTCGATGTGGTCGCCGGCATCACCGCAATGAACGGCAGGCCAAGCATGCGGGCGAAGTACGCCTCGGAAATCGCCGTCGAGCCGCTGGATGCCTCGATTACCGGTGCACCGGGCTTCAGCCAGCCGTTACACAGCGCATAGAGGAACAGCGAACGCGCCAGGCGATGCTTGAGGCTTCCGGTCGGATGGCTGGACTCGTCCTTGAAATACAGTTCGATGCCCGCAAAACCCGGCAGCGGCAAGGGAATCAGGTGGGTGTCGGCGCTGCGCTGGAAGTCCGCTTCGATGATGCGGATGGCTTCACGGGCCCACTGTCGGTTGTCGCTCATGGTCTGGGTTCTCGTAGGATCAGGCAGGAGGTTGAACTCCTCGAAAGGCTTGCCCGTCAGCTTAGGAAAAAACCTATAGCCCGCAAAGATACAGCTGAGTCTCAATATGTCAGGCAACTGCTAGGCTCAGCGTGGCCGGGGCTAGACGGTTTGTAACGCTATATAACAAAAAAGAATATAACTTTTGTTTTAACAACTAACGGTACGGGTTAGGGTGTTGCACCTTTTGACTATTCGATGGAGAGCGACCTTGCCTCTGCGTAGCACTTTCACGCGTTTCTTTCAGTTGGAAGCTGCCAGCGGTCTGTTATTGATCGCTGCAGCCATCCTCGCGCTGATTATCAACAACTCACCACTGTCGTGGCTGTACACCGGCCTGCTCGACACCCCGGTGGTGGCGCAGATCGGTGCGTTGAAAATCGCCAAGCCCCTGCTGCTGTGGATCAACGATGGCCTGATGGCGATGTTCTTCCTGCTCATCGGTCTGGAGGTCAAACGCGAGGTGCTCGACGGCCAGCTGTCCAAGCCCTCGCAGATCGTCCTGCCCGGTGCAGCGGCCATCGGCGGCATGCTGGTGCCGGCGCTGATCTATTGGTTCCTCAACCGCGACAACCCCGCTGCCCTGGGCGGCTGGGCGATCCCGACCGCCACCGACATCGCCTTCGCCCTCGGCGTGCTGGCCCTGCTCGGCAAGCGCGTGCCGGTATCGCTGAAGCTGTTCCTGATGACGCTGGCGATCATCGATGACCTCGGTGCCATCGTGATCATCGCGATTTTCTACTCCGGCGAATTGTCGACCCTGTCCCTGGGCCTGGCAGCGGCCTGCATTGCCGCGCTGGTGGCGATGAACCGACTCGGCGTGGTCAAGCTCGGGCCGTACATGATCATCGGCCTGATCCTCTGGGTCTGTGTACTCAAGAGCGGCGTCCATGCCACGCTGGCCGGCGTGACCCTGGCCTTCTGCATTCCGCTGCGCACGAAAAACGCCGAACCGTCGCCACTGCTGACCCTCGAACATGCGCTGCACCCATGGGTCGCCTACGGCATTCTGCCGCTGTTCGCCTTCGCCAACGCCGGCCTGTCGCTGAGCGGCGTCACCGTCGAGAGCTTCACCCACGACGTCCCGATGGGCATCGCCATTGGCCTGCTGCTGGGCAAAACCATCGGCGTCTTCGGCCTGACCTGGCTGGCGGTGAAGATCGGCATCGCCGCCCTGCCCCAAGGCGCCAACTGGGGCCAGATCCTCGGGGTGGCGATCCTCTGCGGCATCGGCTTCACCATGAGCCTGTTCGTCGGCTCGCTGGCCTTCGAACCGGGCGTGAGCGATTACGCCGGCATGGACCGAATGGGCATTCTTACCGGCTCGATTCTGGCGGCGGTGATCGGGTATGTGGTGACGGCGATGGCGAGTCGCAAGAGTACGGCGGAACTGCGTCATCCATAAAACACCTGTGGCGAGGGAGCTTGCTCCCGCTGAGGTGCGAAGCACCTCCAGATAATGGGCCTGCTGCGCAGTCCAGCGGGAGCAAGCTCCCTCGCCACAGATTCCCCGCTCTCAGTTACACAGCGAACAATCCCCACGTCTTTAGCGACGCGTCCTACAGCCACAATTTCCCCGTTTCGATAACGTCATGCAGCCCCTTGGAGGGGCTGTCGATGATGAACGAAGGGACGATCAGTGGCGCGTAACAAGGACATCCCCCGGGTGCAAAACCCACCGGCGGGCGACGGGCATCACGTTACCTGGCGGTATATGACGGCCGCCGAACTGGCCGAACGCGAAGCCGGGCAAAACGCCTACGACGCGATGCTGGTGCGGCAGGAGGCTTTCGAGCGTAGCCGTGCAGTGGCTGCGAAAAAACCTGATGCCGTGCGTGCCGGATGCGTGTTTGCCAAGTCCTGCAAGTTGCTGGATGCGATCATCGATTACAGCAATCCATCCGGCATGGTGCCGACCGACAACCTGAAGGATTACGGCGACCTGATCCTGCTGGGCGCTCGCGAAGCCGACGAAAGCGGCGGCATTCCTCTCAAGAAAATCAGCGCCAACGCCATCCCGATCGGGTTCGGCAGTCTGACCCTGGCAGGTTCGGCTTTCGAAGCGCTACCGGCGCTCGTGTCCAGTGCGGTGGCTGCGCCCTTGGTCGGGCTGGTCGCGCTGCTGATGCCGTCAAACCTGGGCGACAGCGCGCTCTATACCGACGAGCAACTGAACACACTCAAACAAGCCCGAACCCGCGTGCGCCTGCGCGTCGAGCAACAGGCCGATGGCAGCCTCAAGGGTTACGGTTTCTACACCGGCAAGAATCGCGACTGGGAAATGGTCGATGTCGTGCAATTCACTGCACGCGGTGACCGGTTCGTTGCGGATCTGGGTGAAGGCATCGAACTGCTCTGGACGCCAGCCGTGGATGGCTCGGACATACTCGGCATTCCAGCGCTGGAGGCCGCACCGCAAGCACCGCATATCTGGGTGTATCCACCGACGAAAGCGGCGGAAGGGATTCTGGTAAATCCTGTTTATCCGCCGGAGTACAAAGATTTCATTCTGGTGTTTCCGACAAGCTCAGGCGTTAAACCGGTTTACATCGTCCTGAACGTTCCTGGAGATTTCTCATACCACCCCGCTCCGGTTTCGCTGCCGGCCTTTGCAGATGTAAAACCTGCGCCTTTGAAAACCTCCGTTCGCGGTGGAGGAAAAAAGCGCAGACGTTGGAAAGATTCATCGGGAAAGATTTACGAATGGGATTCTCAGCATGGCAAGGTTGAGATGTACACCAAACAAGGAAAACATCTTGGAGAATACGACCCGCAAACAGGGGAACAAACGAAACCAGCCGATTCAACCAGGAGGGTTGAAAAATGAAACACGTAGTAGAGGTCTTTGATCGAAAGACTGAGAATTTACTCAGAACGGTCGAAATCGAGGCATGCCATCAGGAAGCATTGAAGGAGTTGATGAACTGGCATAAGCCTGAAGATGAATTTGATGGCGATGATCTGACTGAAGAACAAATCAAAACATTGGAGAAATGGACGGGACAAAAACTGCTGGACGTAAATCACATCGTTCAACTGGTTTGCGTCGAATGATTTATGGCTACTGCCTACCGAATCACCCCAAAAAAACCCCGACCAGTCACCTGATCGGGGTTTTCTTTTACTCAGCTTCCCGCTTAGTGCGAAACGCGGCTGGTCCCGCCAACGGTCGAAATCCGCACCCGCTCGCCAACGCGGAACACTTCGTTTTCCTGAACCTGCTGCACGTAGGCACGCATGCTGCCGTCGTCTTCGCGGACGGTAATTTCCACGCCCTGGGTGCGGGTCAGGCCTTCTTCGGTGGCCGAACCGATGAGGCCGCCAGCCACGGCGCCGATGACTGCAGCGACGATGCTGCCCTTGCCGCCGCCGATGGCGCTGCCGCCAACGCCGCCGACCACCGCGCCTGCTGCGCCACCGATCGGGGTTTTGGTGCCTTCGATTTTCACCGGTCGCAGGGATTCGATGGTGCCCATGCGAATCGTCTGCACGCGACGCGCTTCGTCACGGGAGTAGGAGTCACCGGTCAGGCTCGATTGGCAGCCGGTCAGCAACATCGCCATCGTGGAAAAGGAAGCAACCAGCAGAACAGACTTACGCATAGCATCAACTCCAAAAGAACATTGTGTTCATTAAACTCCGTGGCTCGGCGCCTGTCACGACACCATCCGGATAAATTGGCTTCCATTCAGGCTGGGTACAGATGCCTGCGAGCGTCCACTTAAAGTAGCGCTAAATCACCGATCCTGCGCCGCCACTCTTTATCCCGCTCGGTAGACTGCTCAAGGTGCCAAGCGTTCAAGAATCCAGTCGGCGCCCTGGACGCGGTAGTTGAGGCGATCGTGCAGGCGGCTGGGACGGCCCTGCCAGAACTCGATGCGCTCGGGGAGCAAGCGGTAACCGCCCCAATGTTCCGGGCAGTGCGGCTGGGTGTCGCTGAAGCGTTGCTCGGTGGCCTTGAGCAAGTCTTCCAGCTCGCCACGGCCGTTGATGACCCGGCTCTGCGGCGATGCCCAGGCACCGAGACGGCTGCCCAGCGGACGCACCTGATAATACGCATCGGACTCTTGTGGCGTGACTTTCACCACGCGACCTTCGATGCGCACCTGACGTTCCAGGGTTGGCCAGAAGAACGTCATGGCGGCGAACGGGTTGGCCGCCAGGTGCTGGCCCTTGGCGCTGTCGTAGTTGGTGAAAAAGGTGAAGCCCTGCGCGTCCAGGCCCTTGAGCAGCAGAATGCGGCAATGCGGACGTCCAGCCGCATCGACCGTGGCCAGGGTCATGGCATTGGCTTCCACCGGCGCCTGCTCGGTTTTCACCGCGTCGGCAAACCATTGGTGGAACAGCGCAAACGGCTCGACCGGTGCTTGCGCCTCGGTCAAGCCATCCCGGGTGTAATCACGACGCATATCGGCCAGAGACTGGGTCATGGCGCATTCCTTTTCGTTAGCGGATTACTTCTTGGCGGCGTCGGTCGCGGCGACTTTCTTGTCGGTCGTCGCGGCTTTGGCTGGTGCTGTCTTCTTCGCCGGAGCCTTGGCCGGGGCCTTTTTTGCTGGAGCCTTGGCGGCGGCTTTCTTGGCTGGGGCCTTCTTGGTCGCAGGGACGGCGGCTTTCTTCGCGGCAGGCGCTGGAGTGGCCGGTTTCGCCGCTGGCTTGACGTCTTGCGCAGCCACCAGGGTCACTGGCTTCGGTGCTGGCATGTTGTATTTGCTCAGCAATGCCACCATGGTGTTTTGCGGAGTCACCAGCAATTCGACACGGCGGTTCAGCGCGCGCCCTTCCACGCTGTCGTTAGCCGCGCGCGGCGCTTCGGAACCCATGCCACGCAGCATCAGGCGATCACGCTGCAAGCCGCTGAGGCGGAAGATCGCCGCCACCGATTGTGCACGCTCCTGACTCAGCTTGATGTTGGCCGGCGCGGCACCGCTGGTGTCGCTGTGACCGAGCACCAGCACGGCGGTCTTCGGGTCAGCTTCGAGGATTTTCGCCACGCGGGTGAACGGCCCGAGGGTGACCGGCAACAGCATCGCCGGGCGGTCCGGGTTGAATGAGCCTTCGACCGGCGCCGTCACTACCAGTACGTTGTCGCGACGTTCGAGTTGCAGGTTGCTGTCCTTCACCGCCTCACGCAGACGCGGCTCGTAATCGTCGAGCCAGGCCTGCGTGACTTTCGGATCCGGCATCGGCACGGCTTTGGCGGTGGGCTGATCCTTGCCGCCGAACGGCCACCACCATTTGCCATTGGACTCGGCTTCGGCTTTGGCCACCTCGACCGGCTTGGCTTCAGGTTTGACCTCGGCTTTCAAATCAGCCTTGACCGCTTCATCGCTGGAACCGAACGGCCAGTACCACGGGTTGCTGCTCTCGGCCTTGGCGACGGGCGCGGTCGCTGCAGGTTTCAACGGGGCCGGGGCCGGTGCAGGCTCCTTGGCGGCTACGTTGTCGGTAGAACCGAACGGCCACCAACTGCCGCCGTCCGCATCGTTTTTCGGGGTCTGTGCGCAACCGGTGATCGCTACACACAGGGCCAGGGCGAGGGTCTTTTTAGCTGACATTGAAAATCCACAAGATGAAGTAATGAAAAATCAGAGCACTTTCGCCCGGATAAACAGCCGTTTTGAATCGAAAATCCCTTCGAGGTTCCGACCCTGGAACCTCTGTTGAAGCTTTACAGACAAGTGGCAAGCACCCGCGCCAGCTTTTGCGCACGCGGATCCATCAAAACGTAAGGCCCCAAGGTATTTGTCACGAAACCGAACGCGACATCATGCTCAGGATCAGCAAAACCAATGGAGCCGCCCGCGCCCGGATGGCCGAACGCACGCGGACCGAGGCCGTAGGTAGCGTTAGCCACGTCCGGCTGATCGAGCATGCAGCCGAGGCCGAAACGGGTGCGGGTGAGCAAGGTCTTGTCGTCGCCGAGGCTGTGCTCGCGGGTCAGCTCCTCGAGCATTTCGCTTTCGAGCAGGCTGCCGTCGAGCAGGCCCGCGTAGAACCCGGCGAGGCTGCGCGCGTTACCGTGGCCGTTCGCCGCCGGTTGCTGCATGCGTCGCCATTCCGGCTTGTTGGTGCTGGTCAGCACTGACGGCGGATTGGTGAAGGCACGGGTGGTCATGGCAGTCGGTTCGCGCATGGTCACTTGCAGCAGGCGCTGAGCCGCGGCGTCGCCGGCGTTGCCCTTGCCCCGAGCGATGTGCGCGACGCGATGAAACTCTTCGTCGGCCAGGCCAACGTGGAAATCCAGGCCCAACGGTTTGGCGACCCGAGCGACAATCGATTCGCCCGGCCCACGACCGTCGGCGCGGCGCAGCAATTCGCCGACCAGCCAGCCGTAGGTGATCGCGGCATAACCGTGACCGGTGCCCGGAGTCCACCACGGTGCTTCGGCCGCGAGGGCGTCGACCATGGTTTGCCAGTCGTAAAGGGCTTCGGGGGGGAGCAATTCGCGCAGCGCCGGCAAGCCGGCCTGATGGCAGAGCAATTGACGCAGGGTTACGGATTCTTTGCCGGCAGCGGCGAACTCCGGCCAATAGCGAGCCACCGGGGCGTCGAGTTGCAACTTGCCTTCGGCGACCAGTTGCAGCGCAGTGACCGCGGTGAAAGTCTTGGTGCACGAGAACAGGTTGGCGATGGTGTCGCTGTGCCAGGCTTCGCTGCCGTCCTTGTCGGCGGTACCGGACCAGAGATCGAGGACGGTTTCTCCGCCGACCTTTATGCACAAGGCTGCGCCGCGTTCCTGGGGATCGTCGAACAGTGCCGCGAAAGCTTCGCGCACCGCTTCGAATTGAAGCTCGTAATGACCCTGAATCTGCACCCGCAACTCCCCCGCGAAAACGCTCTACAAAGTGGCCCGCATTGTTCCAGCCCTTGAGGGATTTGGGAACAGGCGCGGGCCAGACGGTTATTTCAGATATTTCGGTGAGGCGGCTGACGCCTTCGCGAGCAGGCTCGCTCCCACAGGGGATCTCTAATGCTACCGAGACCCGTGTGGGTCCGTTTCTACATCGCGAAGAACGATAACGCGGTTCAAAGCTTAGTGGCCATTTCCCGAATGCCCACCGGCATGGCCTGCGCCGGCGTTTTTACCCGCCTCGCCTTTTCGCCCGCCTTCAGCCTCATGCACCGGCGCTTTCTGCGCCTCCTTGCCCAATTGCTCAAGCGCTTGCAGATTGCTTTTGCGCACCGTCTCGACGAAGCCTTGATAGGGCAGATCGGTGATCCCGACCAGTCCAAAATGGCCGTTCTCGCCGTCGAGCAAACGCCCGGTCACCGGTTGGTCGAGATACTGGAACCAGTGCACGCCGACTATCGACGGTTCACTCAAGGCCTGTTTAAGGAAATTGGCATAGGCCGGGCCACGATCCTCTTCCCGGGAAAGTTGCGTCGGACCGCCCCAGAACGGGCCGCGATCGGTCGAGCCGAAGTTGAACTCGCTGATCAGCACCGGTTTATCCAAGGCCTTCAGCGCTGCGAAGTCATAACCGTCCTGGGGTTTCAGCGTGTACATATTGAAGCTCAGCACATCGCAATACTGTGCGCAGGAGGCCACCGCTTCCGGGGTACTGACAGCAAAGCGGCCACCGAGCAGCAACTGGTTCGGTGCGTGCCATTTCAGCGCGTCGGAAATCGTCTTGAAATAGGTGTCGGCGAAGACCTTCTGGAAGTATTTGAAATCAGCCTCGATTTCCGGGTGCTCCGGGTTCGGCAGCGGTGGCTCGAAGCCCGGGTCTTCCATGAGCTCCCATGCCGGTACGTCTACCCCCCACGCCTTCGACAACCCGGCCTGATTGCGGTACTTGTCCCGCAACTGCTTGAGAAACGCGCGCTTGGCCGGCACATCGGTGGTCATTTTCAGCGTGCCGTACGCCAGTGCGTAGCGCGACTTCGCGTCGTCGCCGGGGCCGGCCCAGGCCAGTTCGTTGTCGGCGTAGTAGCCGATCAGCCACGGATCATCGCGGTGATCGCGTGCTGCAATCGCCACGGCGCGTTCGGTGGCCATGGCAAAACGCGGATCGAACGGGTCAGGCATGGCGCCCCACCAATCGTTGCCGGTGCTGATGCTGGTGTAGTCGCCGACAATCGACAGCGGCATGGTGTACGGCACGCGTTCGGCGTCAGCCAGCGACGGCGCGCTCCAGTTGCCGACAGTATTGAAACCCCAGGCCTGCAGGCGATCGAGGGTGTGGGTAGTCCACCGCGCTTCATCAAACGTGGCCTTGCACGCAACGGCATTCTCGGCGGACGCTTGCACCGCGTCTGTCTGCGCTGCTTCGGCAATTCCTGGCTTCGGCTCGGCAGGCACCGCTACCGATTCAGCAGCCTGAACCGAACCGGTTTCAGACGCGCCCGCCTTCGCCGCTTCGGCAATACCGGCCTTGTGGTCGCTGTCAGGTTTGCACGGTTCGCCGTACAGGCGCCGCAGGTTGGCGCCGTAGAAGTCATACCAGCGACCGCTGCCGTAGCCACGGCCCTGATCGGCACCGTTGCCGCCACGGTTGTCGGCTTCGCCGAACTGCACGGCCAACGGCTCGCCTTGCTTGGGCAGGGACTCGAACATGTATTCGCGCCCGGCCACGTAGGTCTGGTTGACCTGCGGGCTGACGGTGTTGACGCCCAGCGAGTAAAACGGGTGGCCTTCTGGGGTCACCAGATACCAACGGCCATCGCGCTTTTCCGTGCGGAAGAACCCGCTGGCCTTGAACGCCGGGCCTTTGCTCCAGCCACCGAACGTGTCCAGCGATGACTTGTCGCGCTCGGCCAGCCAAGTGTTCAGTTGTCGCTGTTCTTTGCTGGCGGCGGATTTCAGTTGTTCGTCATTGCTGATCTTTTCCGGCCATTGGCCACGGGTCGATTGCCCGTAAGCGTCGACCAGATTGCCGTACACCGCCTGCGTGACCGATCCGCCGTCCTGCACGCCGAAACGCTCAAGCAGCAGGCTTTGCGCGACCTTCGGCTGATCCATCGACAGACTGACCGAGACCACCTGGCTGCGATCGATTTCGCCCGTGCTGCTGGCCAGCAGGATGCGCTGGCCATCGACGGTCATCGGCATTGGCGGGCCGGCCTTCATGCCCTGACTCAGCGGCGTTGAGGCCACCAGTGGCACCAGCAAGGTTTGCGCGGGGCCGGCCGGCAGATCGACGCGGCTGACCAAGGTGCGGCCATCGTTGCTCTGAATCTGCACATAAACCGTCACCGCCCAGTTCATCGCACTCTGCAAACGCAAGGTCATCATGCCGGACTGAGACCAGTCCCATGCGCCGGTCTGCGGCGTCAGACGCAAGGTCGGGCGGGCGGCCGGATTGAAGATCACCCGGCGCAGCACTTCGCCTTCGGGGGTCTGTTCGGCATTGGCTTGCGGCAGATCGGCGTTTTCAGTCGCGACTTTGACCACATCGGCCGGACGGACAAAATTGAACAGCGTCTGCTGGCCGGCAGGCGCCGCGAGCAACGGCGCAGCAAAGATCAGGACAAATACGGCAGGCAACGAACGGCGGATCATAAGAACGGAGTTCTCCCTAACGACCAACAAAGGCCAATGGAAAAGCGATGGTAGAGAGATAGACAGCGCGGCGGGCCAAACGGCCCACCGGTGCCTCAGGATATTTCACGACGGAAAGGCGGCAACGCGTTGAGGATCGCCTTGCCGTAGCGCTGGGTGACCAGACGCCGATCGAGCAAGGTGATGGTGCCGCGGTCTTCTTCGGTACGCAGCAGGCGGCCGCAGGCCTGGACCAGTTTCAGCGAGGCATCGGGCACGGAGATTTCCATAAACGGATTGCCGCCACGGGCTTCGATCCACTCCGACAACGCAGCTTCGACCGGATCGTCCGGCACCGAGAACGGGATCTTGGCGATTACCACGTGTTCGCAGTAAGCCCCCGGCAAGTCGACGCCTTCGGCGAAACTGGCCAGGCCGAACAGCACGCTGGAATCACCGCCATCGACCCGCGCCTTGTGCTTGTTCAGGGTTTCCTGTTTCGACAGGTTGCCTTGAATGAACACTTGCTTGCGCCAGTCACGGTCGAGGCCGTCGAACACGTCCTGCATTTGCTTGCGCGAGGAGAACAGCACCAGCGTGCCGCGCGAACCTTCGACCAGATCGGGCAGCTCCCGGATAATCGCCGCTGTGTGGGCGGCCGCATCGCGCGGGTCGGCCTTCAGATCCGGCACGCGCAACACACCGGCATCGGCGTGATGGAACGGGCTGGGCACCACCGCCGTGACGGCTTTTTTCGGCAGACCGGCGCGCATGCGGAAACGGTCGAACGTGCCTAGCGCGGTCAGGGTCGCCGATGTGACGAGACACCCGTAAGCGACGTTCCACAAACTGCGGCGCAGGGTTTCGGCAGCCAGAATCGGACTGGCGTTGACTTCGATGTCGAACAGCGAACCGCTTTCCGCCAGGGTCAGCCAACGCGCCATCGGCGGGCTGTCTTCCGGGTCTTCGGCGGTAAATGCGGTCCACAGTTCCCAGTTGCCGGAGGCACGCGACAACAGGCTGCCGAACAGTGGATACCATTCTTCGGCCTGATTGCTGGCGATGCCGATGTTGACCTCGCCATCCATGCCTTCCTTGAGCAGGTCGGTCAGGCGGGTGAACAGGTCGTTGAGGCGCGAATAGCCTTTTTTCAGCTCGATGCCCATCTCTCGCATATGCTCGGGAATCACCCCACCCACGAAGCGATGGCGCGGGCGCTCGCGCCCCTCGACGTCTTCACCGGGCTTGAAATCGGCGATCTGTTCGCAGGCGCTGAACATGAACTGCTGCTGGGTCTTGATCTCTCGCGCCAGCTCCGGCACCTGCTCGATCAACTTGCCGAGATCGCCGGGCAACGGATGCTGGGCCAGCAGTTTGGTGAGGTTCTTGGCGGTGGTTTCCAGCCAGTCGGCGGTGGAACGCAGGCGCGTGTAATGGGCGAAATGGCCGATGGCCTTGTCCGGCAGATGGTGACCTTCGTCGAACACGTAAATGGTGTCGCGCGGGTCCGGCAGCACGGCACCGCCGCCCAAGGCCAGGTCAGCGAGGACCATGTCGTGGTTAGTCACGATCACGTCAACCTTGCCCATGCCTTCGCGGGCCTTGTAGAAGGCGCACTGGCCGAAGTTCGGGCAATGGCGGTTGGTGCACTGGCTGTGATCGGTGGTCAGGCGCGCCCAATCGGCATCCTCCAGCGCGTTCGGCCAACTGTCGCGGTCACCGTCCCACTTATTGCCGGCGAGTTTCTCGATCATGCTGGTGAACAGCTTCTGACTGGCTTCATCCACCTCGATCTTGAAGCCTTCTTCTTCGAACAGCTGCGCGGTGGCCGTCTGCGCGTGGCCTTCCTGCAACAGCATGTCGAGTTTGGACAGGCACATGTAGCGGCCACGCCCCTTGGCCAGGGCAAAGCTGAAATTCAGCCCGCTGTTGCGCATCAGGTCGGGCAAATCCTTGTAGACGATCTGTTCTTGCAGGGCCACGGTCGCGGTGGCAATCACCAGACGCTTGCCCGCCAGTTTCGCCGTGGGGATCGCCGCCAGGCTGTAGGCCACAGTCTTGCCAGTACCGGTGCCGGCCTCGACCGCGACAATCGCCGGGTCGCCACTGCGCCGGCCTTCGTCGTCGGTGTCGATATCCCCGAGGACTTTAGCGATCTCGGCGATCATCAGGCGCTGGCCGTAACGCGGTTTGAGGCTCTTGGCCTCTAGAAAACGCGAATAGGCGCCCTGGATCGTGGTTTTGAGTTCAGTGCTGATCATTGAGTGTCGGGCGCTAAAAACGCTGGATAAATTTTCAGTGGTTTGATTCGGCGGCTATCATACCCCGCGAATCGATCCTGCGCAGAACGGAGTAACCCAATGACACCTTTTAGCCTCGTTTATCCCCTGCATGTCCTCGCCGCGCTGGTCTGGGTCGGCGGCATGTTTTTCGCCTGGATGGTCTTGCGCCCAGCGGCTGTGAAGGCCCTCGACGGCCCCGCTCGCCTGACCTTGTGGGTGGAAGTGTTTCAAGGTTTTTTCCGCTGGGTCTGGGTCGCGGTGATTCTGCTTCCGATCAGTGGCGTGGGCATGCTGCATCTGCAGCAGGTCGGGTTCGAGACCGCGCCGAAGTACGTGCAGGTCATGATCGGTTTGTATGTGGTGATGACCGCACTGTTTATCCGCATTCAGGGGCTGATGTTGCCGGAACTGCGCAAAGCGGTGGACGCAAAGGACTGGCCGGCGGGCGCGGCAGTGCTGGGTCGGATACGGCGGGTGGTGGGGCTTAATTTGCTTGTCGGGTTGGTGCTGGTGGCAGTGGCTGCGGCGCGGCCCATGTTCTGAGGTGTCGAGACAAACACTGACTGTGGCGAGGGAGCTTGCTCCCGCCGGGTTGCGAAGCAACCCAAATCAGTTGCCGAGTTTAACCGGAAGGGGCGCGCTGTCTGATTTCAGGGCCGCTGCCCGCCCCAGCGGGAGCAAGCTCCCTCGCCACAGATTGAAAGTGCTGTTCTTTAGAGGCGCTGCACAGTCACAGCCCCAGCCGCGCCCACCGGCCCGGGCTGGCCGTCCGCCCCCGCCTTGCCGTTCTTGCCGCCATCGGCGCGGTACACCAGGCAGCCCTTGGACTTGCCACCCTTGCCAGCCTTGCCGCCAACACCCGCGGGGCCACCGGCACCGCCGGCCACATTGACCTTGATCAGATCCGCCGGGAAATCGCGCGGTATTTCCAGGCGTACCAGTGCGCCCGGAGCGCCCGGTTGCCCGTCGCTGCCGTCACCGCCATCGGCACCGTGACCGGCCGAACCATACGTGCAGCCCGGATCTTCGCCGTTGCCACCGTCAAGCCCGACGAACCCCGGCGCACCGGTGCCGCCCCGCGCGTCGATTGACAGCAGCGGCGCGTTCAGCGCCTTGAATTGCAGATTCAGGTTGCGCCCGGCACGCGCGGCTTTTTCATAGGTGCCCGGTGCACCGCGGGCAGTGATCTGGCTGCCATCGCTCAATTCGGCACGCTTGACTCTCACCTCCAGCGCCTGTTCAGCCGGAACAATGGCGATACGCGCCTCATGGCCCAGACGCAGTTCATCGACGTTCAGTTCCGTCACGTTCGAGGGGATCAGCAGAGTGCCGTAATCGGCGACTTCCAGCTTTTCCAACTGCAAGGTGCTGGCCGTGTTGGGCAGGCGCATCAAGGAATTGGTTTCAACGCTGACGACCTGAGCACAGGCCAGGGGGCTGATGAATGCAACGAGCAAGCAGAGTTTACGCATGGGAAGAAGCCTGCGGAGCGGCCGGGGCCGGGAGGGTTTGCAAATGGAAAACGCCGAACAGCAGGATGCGGCCACGGTCGCGCCAGGGATGGGGGCGGCCCTTGAGGCTGCGATTGCACAGCAGCACTTCGAGCACATGGATCAGCAACAACAGACCACCGGCCAGATTGACCAGCAGGTGCAGCGGATGGACAAACGGCACCAGTTGATTGACCAGCACCACGCCGCAGAACAGCAGGGTCAGTAAACGGCCCAGCCCCCAAAACAGTTTCATACGCGCCCCCGTGTTGCGAATTATTCTTTGCGCGCACAGTAACGGCTTCTGCGGGGGATAAGCCAGAGGGGAAAACGAAAAATCTGCAAATGCCGGCCAAACGGCTGCCGGGTCGACGATATCTCCCCGGCAGCTCTAGCCTGCGGACTACAGACCCGTCCTAACGATTGATATGGAGTTCCACGCGGCGATTTTGCGCGCGTCCTTCGTCAGACGCGTTATCGGCCACCGGTTCGCTTTCACCGCGACCTTCGCTGGTCAATTTGTCCGGCGCCAGGCCCTGGCTGAGCAGATAAGCCGCCACGCTGCTCGCGCGACGCTCCGACAACGCCTGGTTGTAGGCATCCGAACCTTTGCTGTCGGTATGGCCAATCACTTTGATGCTGACCACATCGGCATTGCGCAGCTTGTCCATCAGGGTGTCGAGCTGGGCTTTCGCTGCTGGCGTCAGGTCAGACTTGTCGAAATCGAACAGCACGTTGCCCGCATCGCTCAAAGTGATCACTTCACTTTGCGGCGCCGGCTCGGCCGGTTTCTCAGCGACCGGATATTGCGGCAACGGGCAACCGCGGTGATCGACTTCGGTATTTTCCGGCGTATCCGGGCAACGGTCGCGGCGATCGAACACGCCGTCGCTGTCTTCATCGCCATCCTGGGCGTAACAGATCAATCCGCCGGTGACGATGCCCAGCGCTGCGCCGCCGCCGGCCCAGCCCGCACTTTCGATAGCGCCAAGCCCGCCGCCGACCAGTCCGCCCAACAGACTGCAGATCGGCCATGTACGTTGATTGAGGGGTGCAGTGCCATCGCTGTGCGTGGCGCAACCGGTAAGCAAGCTGCCAAGCAGCAGCACCGGCAAGACGGACCTTGCGAAAACAGTCATGGTGAAAGCTCCTGTGTCACCGGCCCATACCGGTTACACAGGAGTAAAGACCCGCATCCGCGACTGCACAAGCCGCGGATGCGAGAGGTTTCAACGGACGATTTTGATTTCGGTACGACGGTTCTGTGCGCGGCCGTCGGCAGACTTGTTATCCGCCACCGGCTGGCTTTCACCCAGGCCCGACACCGAAACGAAGCTGGCGCGCGGCACACCTTGCTGGATCAGGTATTCCACCACCGAATGCGCGCGACGATCCGACAGTTTCTGGTTGTAGGCATCGCTGCCCACGCTGTCGGTATGACCGGTCACGGTCAATTGCGCAGTGGAAGATTCCTGCTTCAGGCGCGTGGCGACTTTGTCGAGCACTTGCTTGTCGGGACCGGTCAGGGTGGCTTTGTCGAACTGGAAGTGCACATCACGGATGACAATCGTCTCTTCCTTGACCACTACCGCTTCTTCAATCACTGGCGCAGGCGTCGGCGGTGGGCAGCCGTCGGCGTCGACCTGCACGCCTTTAGGCGTGCCCGGGCACTTGTCGCGACTGTCCGGCACGCCATCGCCGTCTTCGTCGCCATCGCCATGCACCCAGCAATAGGCCGCTGCCGTACCGCCGACCAGCAACGCACCGTAGCCGGCCCACGCCGCACTTTCCGTCGCGCCGAGACCGGCACCGACCACACCGCCGACCGCCGCACAGGTCGGCCAGTCGGTTTTCTGCAAACCTGCGCAACCAGTCAACACACTGGTTAGCAGAACCAAGGGTAATGCTGTCCGAACTATGCTCATCTAGTTTTCTCCTGAGGGATCGGCTTAAAACCGATTCAGGGAGTAAAGACCGGAGTTTTAATCTCCGCCAGCAATAGGCCACCGCTGTTTGCGACCGTGTTCATAGGCGTTTGCCTCTTTTAATGAAAAACCACCCTAGCGGGCGCTTTGCCGGCGCAGGCTGGCAGGCTAGTCTTGGCGGTCTGACTGAGGAGCTTCGATGAACGTCGCCATTTCTCCACGCACGCCGCAACAGGCGTTGGCCGCTTTGCTGGACCGCTACGCCCCGGCTCGACTGTTATTGATCGGCGCCAGCGAATTCCCGGCCTTGAGCGCGTTCAAGGACGCGCACCCCAACAGCCTGGTCGCCCACGCCGCGCCCGGTGCGTTGCCCACCGAACTGGCGGCGCAGCGCTTCGACCTCGCACTGGTGGTCGATTGCCTGGAACATTTACCCAAGCGCGACGGCCTGAATCTGTTGGGCGGTATTCGTAATCTCAACGCCAGCCGCATCGCCGTGCTGGCCGACCTGGCGGCCAGTGGCTGGCAGGAGACCGACTTCTATTCGCTGGCGCTGCAAGCGAGCGAACGCTTTCAACGCGACGACCAGATGCTGACCCTGTTCACCTACGATCTGCTTGACTACAAACAAGTCCCAGACTGGCTCAACTCGCGGTTCTGGGCCAATCCGGAAAACTTCGGGAAATATTGGTGGTAATGCAATGAGTACAGCCATTTGCCCGTGCGGCAGCGGCAATCTGCTGGAGGCCTGCTGCGGCCATTATCACGAAGGCCATCCGGCGCCTTGCGCCGAAGCCTTGATGCGTTCGCGCTACAGCGCTTATGTGCTGGGACTGATCGATTATCTGGTGGCGACCACCCTGCCCGCCCAACAGGCCGGTTTGAACAAGCAATCGATCAGCGACTGGAGCGCGCAAAGTACCTGGCTGGGCCTTGAGGTGGAAAGTTCGGAGGTCTTCGGCGGCCAGCCGGAACACGCCTTTGTCACCTTCACTGCGCGCTGGCACGACAGCCAGGGCGAGCACAGTCATCGCGAGCGTTCTTCGTTCGTGCAGAACGCCGGGCGCTGGTATTTCATCGACCCGACAGTGCAAATGAAATTGGGGCGTAATGACAGTTGCCCGTGTGGCAGCGGGCAGAAATTCAAGAAGTGCTGTGCAGGTTACTTCGGCGTTTAAAGGACAAGATCAAAAGATCGCAGCCTGCGGCAGCTCCTACACAGCATTTGCGTTCACTCTGTAGGAGCTGCCGAAGGCTGCGATCTTCTAGCGTCTAGACTGGCAACAAAGGGAGTACAACCATGCTTGGTCGTCGACGCACATTCCATCTTTTGTTCCTCATGCTGATCCTCAACCTTGGCGGCTGTGCCTCGTGGTTCAGCGATGACAGCGTCGAGCCCGCCGTGCATCTGGTGAACGTCGAAGTGGTGCGCGCCAAGCTGCTCGAACAGAAGTTCATCCTGCACTTTCGCCTCGATAACCCCAACGACAGCGACCTGACGGTGCGCGGGCTGGAATACCGCATTCATCTGGCTGATATCCTGTTGGCCGAGGGCGAGCATGAACACTGGTTTACCGTCGGACCGAAGCGCAGCGCTTATTTCAAGGTGCCGATTCGCACCAACCTGTGGCCGAAGATCAAAGACATGGTGAAAATGCTGAAAAACCCCAATCAGCAAATTCCCTATCGATTGCAGGGGGAGATGGAAACCGGTTTATTCATCGCCCACTACGTGCACCTTGAGCGCAATGGCGTGATAATCCCCGCCGATTTAATTCCGGAGCAACACCGATGACTCAACAACCTCATGTCCATGGCCCTGATTGCAACCACGATCATGACCATCATCACGGTCACGACCATGACCACGGCCACGTACACGGCCCGAACTGCGGCCATGCCCACCAGGAACCAGTGCGCAACGCCCTGAAAGACGTCGGCCGCAACGATCCTTGCCCGTGCGGCAACGGCAAGAAATTCAAGAAGTGCCACGGCGCTTGATGCCCTTGGCGGAGATCTTCTTCGCCTGACAGGCCGCCTTCGCGAGCAGGCTCGCGAAGGCGCCGGCCCATTCACCACAAAACGTCAGCCCGCCGCCAGAATCCGTGCACAATCGACCACCGTCGCATACTCCCCATGCAAATTCCCCAGCGACATTGCGTGCACCTCTTCAGCGGTACGCGGTGTGCCGAAATAATCGGCCTTGTCGAAGGTAAAACACGCATCCTCCGCCACCCACGCGTCGAACCCCAGATTGCCCGCGGTACGCGCCGTCGATTCCACCGAATTGTTTGTGGCCACACCGACGATCACCACTTGCCCGATCCCCGCTTCGCGCAACCGCCCTTCCAGACGCGTCGCACAAAATGCATCTGGCACGGCTTTCTGGATCAGCCATTCGCCGTCCTGCGGCATAAACCGCGGCTGAAAGTCCACCCCGGACTGCTCTGGCCAAAACACTGAATCCGGCGAGCGCGATAAATGCTGCACATGAATCACCGGTCGCCCGGTCCGGCGCCACAGCGCCAACAGTTCCAGCATGTTTTCTTCAGCGTGAGGGTTATTCCGACGGCCCAGGCGCGGATGGAGGATGCCCTTCTGCTGGTCGATGATGATCAGTGCGGCGCTGGCCTGCAGTTCCATGGCGATATTCTCATGCGAGGTCTGGGGGTTTTCCGTAGTTCAACATCTCAGCTTTCCCACAGGCAACTGCAAAGCCTCTGACCGATCAGCCGACAACTGCACAAATAACCACTCGCCCCGCTTGCGCAGCCCTCGCCCGCTCACTAACGTAGCGGCTTTATTGCGCCCCCAGCCTTATACCCCCGCAGGAGCTTCGCCATGGCCTCGCCAGCCCTTACACATTTTCTTCCCCGGTTCGGCGTTGCCGCAGCAGTGGCCGGTGTTTTGGGCCTGTCCGGGTGCCAGACCTGGAACGCTCAGGACAGCCTGCCACCGACCGCCGGCGTGCAACCGCTCAAGGGTCTGGCGCAGAACGTGTCGGTGCGACGCAATGCCATGGGCATGCCGTTGATCGAAAGCAACAGTTTCCATGACGCGCTGTTCAGTCTCGGCTACGTCCACGCCAGCGACCGCATCAACCAGATGGTCACCCTGCGGCTGTTGGCGCAGGGCCGACTGGCGGAGATGTCCGGCGCCTCGATGCTCGATGCCGACCGTTACATGCGCGCCGTCAACCTGAAGAAAAGCGCCGGCGAGTTGTACAAGGCGTCGTCGCCACGGCTCAAGCGCTTTTTCGAAGTCTATGCGCGGGGCGTCAATGCCTACCTGTTCCGCTACGCCGACAAGCTGCCGGGCGACCTCGCCGCCAGCGGCTACAAGCCGGAATACTGGAAGCCGGAAGATTCGGCGCTGATTTTCGCCCTGCTGAACTTCAGCCAGTCGGCCAACCTGCCGGAGGAAATTGCCTCGCTGGTGCTGGCGCAAACCGTGACCAGCGACAAACTTGCCTGGCTGTCGCCGTCCGCACCGGACGAAAACCTGCCACTGGCCGAGGCCGACAAACTGCAAGGCGTCAAGCTCAACGGGCAAATCCCCGGCTTGAGCGAACTGAGCAGCGCCAGCCAACAACTGTCGGCGCTGAACCTGCTCGGCACGCCGACTGCGAACAACTGGGCGATCGCCCCGCAACGCAGCCGCAGCGGCAAGAGCCTGCTGGCCAGCGACGCCCATGGGCCGCTGGCCGCGCCGTCGCTGTGGAGCTTCGTGCAGATCCGCGCACCGAAATATCAGGCGGCGGGCGTGACGATTGCCGGTTTGCCGATGGTCCTCGGCGGCTTCAACGGTAAAGTCGCCTGGAGCATGAGCAGCGTACTCGGTGATAACCAGGACCTGTTTCTGGAAAAAATCCGTCGTCAGGGCAGCAGCCTGACCTACGAGGTCAACGGCAAATGGCAGCCGCTGGGCGTGCGCAACGAAACCTATTTCGTCAAAGGCCAGCGGCCGATTCGCGAAGCGGTGTACGAAACTCACCATGGCGCGCTACTCAACAGTGCGCAGGCAGCGGCGCAAGGCAGCGGTTTCGGCCTGGCCTTGCAGATGCCGAGTTTCACCGATGACAAAACCCTCGACGCGTTCTTCGACCTGACGCGCGCGCAAAACGTCGAGCGTGCTTCCGACGCGAGCCGCGAGATCCGCGCCATCACGCTGAACCTGGTGTTCGCCGATGCGAGCAATATCGGCTGGCAAGTCACCGGACGTTTCCCCAACCGCCGCGAAGGCGAAGGCCTGCTGCCCTCGCCGGGCTGGGACGGTCGTTACGATTGGGACGGCTACGCCGACCCGATGCTGCACCCCTACGATCAGGACCCGGCCCAAGGCTGGCTCGGCACGGCCAACCAGCGCGTCATCCCGGACGGTTACGGCATGCAGCTGTCGAAATCCTGGGCGGCACCGGAGCGTGGCGAACGCCTGGCCGAACTGGCCGGCAGCGGCAAGCATGACAGCCGCAGCGTCATCGCGATGCAGTACGACCAAACCACTACTTTCGCCACCAAGCTGAAAAAAGTCTTCGAATCTCCAGGCATGAAGCAGCCGCTGAAACAGGCGATCGATAGCCTGCCGGAAGCCGAGCGCAGCAAGGCCCGCGAAGCCTTCACGCGCTTGATGGCGTTCGACGGCAAGCTCAGCCCGACCTCGGCGGATGCGGCGCTTTATGAATTGTTTCTGCAGGAAAGCATGAAGCAGATTTTCCTCGACGAACTGGGGCCTGAGTCCAGCCCGACGTGGAAAGCCTTTATCGCCAGCGGCGATCTGTCTTATGCGGCGCAGGCCGATCATCTGCTTGGCCGCGAGGACAGTCCGTTCTGGGACGACGTTCGCACGCCGCAGAAGGAAGACAAAACCGTGATACTGGCCCGCAGCCTGGCGGCGGCGATTACTGCAGGCGACAGTCAATTGGGCGGCGATCACCGCGCCTGGCAGTGGGGCAAGTTG
This sequence comes from Pseudomonas sp. SWRI99, assembly GCF_014270125.1. Lineage (NCBI taxonomy): Bacteria > Pseudomonadati > Pseudomonadota > Gammaproteobacteria > Pseudomonadales > Pseudomonadaceae > Pseudomonas > Pseudomonas sp. SWRI99. The sequence goes on from NZ_JABWQR010000025.1 coordinate 92,913, forward strand.
CACAGTTATGCCTGGAAAAACAGCAGTGGCCAGACCGTGCACGGGCCGCTGGCAGCGGGTGGCGATCACACCACGCTGAACGCCTCGGCGTTTGCCTGGGGTCAGGATTTCGCCACAACGCGGGCGCCGTCGATGCGTTTTATCGTCGACTTCGGCCAGAGCGAACCGCTGATGGCGCAGAACGGTACGGGGCAATCGGGCAATCCGCTGAGTCCGAACTACCTGAATGGTATCAATGCGTGGCTGAAGGGGCAGTACATCGGTCTGCCGATGCAGCCGCAGAACTTTGATCGGGTGTATGGCAAGAGTCGTTTGACCCTGACTCCCGGTAAATAGATCAACAGCTCCCCTGTAAGAGTGAGCCTGCTCGCGATAGCGATCTGACCGCCGAATTGAAGCGTCAGACACAGCGCCATCGCGAGCAGGCTCACTCCTACAGGGGTTTGAGTCGTCCCGGAAAACCAATCGAACTTCCCGCCTCACCCCAGCCTCATATTTAACAAGCCCTCCATTGCGGTCACGACATGGATCTTGTTATTGCCCGACCCGAAGGTCTGTACTGCCCCGCCGGGGATTTCTATATCGATCCGTGGCGGCCGGTCGAACGTTCGGTGATCACCCATGCCCACGGCGATCACGCGCGCAGCGGCAATCAGCATTACCTCGCCAGCAGCGCCAGCGAAGGCATTCTGCGCGCACGGCTGGGCCAGGACATCAATCTGCAAACCCTTGATTACGGTCAGCGCCTGAGCCATCAAGGTGTCACCCTGAGTTTTCATCCGGCCGGCCATGTGCTCGGTTCGGCGCAGGTGCGCCTGGAATATGGTGGCGAAGTCTGGGTCGCGTCTGGCGATTACAAGGTCGAGCCGGACGGCACCTGCGCGCCATTCGAACCGGTGCGCTGCCACACCTTCATCACCGAATCGACCTTTGGCCTGCCGATTTACCGCTGGCAACCGCAGGCGCAGATTTTCGACGAAATCAATCAGTGGTGGGCCGCCAATATCGCCGCCGGCAAGGCCAGCGTGTTGTTCTGCTACTCATTCGGCAAGGCCCAGCGGATTCTCCATGGCATCGACGAAAGCCTCGGGCCGATCCTCAGCCACGGTGCGGTGGAACCGCTCAACCGGGTTTATCGCGAAGCCGGCGTGTATCTACCGCAAACCCTTTACGCCGGCGATGTGAAAAAAACCGACCCGATGATGCGTCAGGCCTTAATCATTGCCCCGCCCTCGGCGGGCGGCAGTAGCTGGATGCGCCGTTTCGGCGATTTCAGTGATGCTTTCGCCAGCGGCTGGATGCGCCTGCGCGGTACTCGCCGGCGGCGTGGTGTGGATCGCGGCTTTGTCTTGTCTGATCACGCCGACTGGCCCGGCCTGCTCTGGGCGATCAACCAGACCGGCGCAGAACGGGTGATGGTCACGCACGGTTCGATCGGCGTGCTCGTGCGTCACCTGCGCGAACAGGGCCTGGACGCACAAGGCTTCAACACCGAATACGGCGATGACGAAGAGGACAACATCGCCGTCGAGCCCACCGTTACCGAGACGTCCGCATGAAAGCTTTCGCCGAGTTGTACGCCGAACTCGACGCGACCACGTCCAGCAACGCCAAACTGGCGGCGATGCAGGCGTACTTCGCCCAGGCTGCACCGGAAGATGCCGCGTGGGCGGTGTACTTCTTGTCCGGCGGGCGCCCACGGCAGCTGGTGCCGGTGCGTATTCTGCGCGAGCTGGCCGTCGAGGTGTCCGGGCTGCAGCCATGGTTGTTCGAAGAGAGCTATCAAGCGGTCGGCGATCTGGCCGAGACCATTTCTCTTGTGCTGCCGGAGAATTCGCACAGCTCCGAGGCCGGTCTCGCCGAATGGATCGAAGACAAACTGCTGCCACTGCGCGGCGAAAGCCCTGAATACCTGGCGCGGCAACTGCCGGCGTTGTGGGCGCAACTGGACCGGCCCAGCCTGATGCTGTGCATCAAACTGATCACCGGCAGCTTCCGCGTCGGAGTATCGAAACTGCTGGTCACCCGCGCGCTGGCGTCGATGGCCGGGCTGGACAGCAAACGCGTGGCCCAGCGTCTGGTCGGTTACACCGATCTGTCGAACCGACCCAGCGCCGCCAGTTACCTGAAACTGATCGCCGCGGAATCTGCCGACGAGCATGCCCAACGTGGCGGTCAGCCCTACCCCTTTTTTCTCGCCCACGCTTTGTCGCAACCGGTCGAGGAGTTCGACGCGTTGCTCGGGCCCGCCAGCGACTGGCAGGTGGAATGGAAGTGGGATGGCATCCGCGCCCAAGTGGTCAAGCGTGACGGCAAGTTGTGGGTGTGGTCGCGTGGCGAAGAACTGGTGACCGAGCGTTTCCCTGAGTTCGATGTGCTGGTGCACGGTTTGCCCGACGGTACGGTGATCGACGGCGAAATCGTCGTGTGGAAAAGCACCCATCCAACCACCGAAGATGCCTTCGACCCGCAATCCAGCGAGCCGCCGGCGGTGCAACCCTTCGCCCTGCTGCAACAACGCATCGGCCGCAAGACCCTCGACAAGAAAATCCTCGATGAAGTGCCGGTGGTGGTGCTTGCCTACGACCTGTTGGAATGGCAGGGCGAAGACTGGCGCAACCAGCCTCAAGTCAAGCGTCGTGCGCAACTTGAGCAGGTGATCGCGCGATGCAACAGCCCGGTGCTGCTGCCCTCCCCTGTATTGACCGGAGAAGACTGGCTCGACCTCGGCCGCCAGCGCGAAGCGTCACGCAAACTCGGCGTCGAAGGCATGATGCTCAAGGCGCGCGATTCGCTGTACGGCGTCGGTCGGACCAAGGACATGGGCGTGTGGTGGAAATGGAAGGTCGACCCGTTCAGTGTCGATGCGGTATTGATCTATGCCCAGCGCGGGCATGGCCGCCGCGCCAGTCTGTACAGCGATTACACGTTTGCCGTGTGGGACGGCCCGCCGGAGTCGAGCCAACGCACGCTGGTGCCGTTTGCCAAGGCGTATTCGGGCCTGACCGACGAAGAAATGCGCCAGGTCGACAGCATCGTGCGCAAAACGACGGTGGAGAAATTCGGTCCGGTGAGCAGCGTGAAACCCAGCCTGGTGTTCGAATTGGGCTTCGAAGGTATCGCCCTTTCGCGCCGGCACAAGAGCGGAATCGCCGTGCGTTTCCCGCGGATGCTGCGCTGGCGCAAGGACAAAACCGTGGAAGAAGCCGACAGCCTCGCCACCCTGCAAGATCTGCTCGCCTGACCCATTCTCGATGGCCCTGTGGCGAGGGAGCTTGCTCCCGCTCGACTGCGCAGCAGTTGCAAAACCTGCAACCCAAGTCTGTCAGGCAAAAACGCCTGGGAGTGCTTCGCCCTCCAGCGGGAGCAAGCTCCCTCGCCACAGGGAATCGCAGTCCTGAGCTCAGGGTTTGATCCAAAGCGGTGCACCGAAATCGCAACGCCGTTTCCGGGCGTTGATGGCACAGCGAACCCCTGTGGCGAGGGAGCTTGCTCCCGCTCGACTGCGCAGCAGTTGCAAAACCTGCCGCCCAAGTCTGTCAGGCAAAACGCCGGGGAGTGCTTCGCCCTCCAGCGGGAGCAAGCTCCCTCGCCACAGGGAATCGCAGTCCTGAGCTCAGGGTTTGTTCCAAAGCGGTGCACCGAAATCGCAACGCCCGTTTCCGGGCATTCAATCGTCCTCCTGCCTCCCCGCTCAACCTTTTAAAACACTTGTTCGGGACTCTGGTTCGGAAATTGCTACTTTCTATAGGTCGTAAGCGTTGCAGTAACAATAATTCTGCGCCACAAGCGCTCATATTGGTTCTTAGGGATTGAATAATGAAAAAAGCATTGCTGACCCTTTCTGCACTGGCGTTGTGCATGGCCGCCGGCTCCGCGCTGGCCAAGGAATACAAAGAGCTGCGCTTTGGCGTCGACCCTTCGTACGCACCGTTCGAGTCGAAAGCGGCCGACGGCAGCCTGGTCGGGTTCGACATTGACCTGGGCAACGCGATCTGCGCCGAATTGAAGGTCAAGTGCAAGTGGGTCGAAAGCGACTTCGACGGCATGATTCCGGGCCTCAAGGCCAACAAATTCGATGGTGTGATCTCGTCGATGACCGTGACCCCGGCCCGCGAAAAAGTCATCGACTTCTCCAACGAGTTGTTTTCCGGCCCGACCGCGTACGTATTCAAGAAGGGCTCCGGCATCACCGCTGATGCCGCCTCGCTGAAGGGCAAAACTGTCGGTTATGAGCAGGGCACCATTCAGGAAGCCTATGCCAAAGCCGTGCTGGACAAGGCCGGCGTGAAAACCCAGGCCTACCAGAACCAGGATCAAGTGTATTCCGACCTGACCTCCGGCCGTCTCGACGCTGGCATCCAGGACATGCTGCAAGCCGAGCTGGGCTTTTTGAAGTCGCCAAAAGGCGCCGATTATGAAATCAGCCAGCCCGTGGACAGCGAATTGCTGCCGTCGAAAACCGCGATCGGTATCAAGAAAGGTAACACTGAGCTGAAAGCACTTTTGGATAAAGGTATCAAAGCGTTACACGACGACGGCAAGTACGCCGAGATTCAAAAGAAACACTTTGGCGATCTGAATTTGTACAGCGGCAAATAATGCTCCGGCGCCCATCCACGATGGGCGCCTTTTCCATCCGCTCAGGTTGCTGATTTATGTTCGAAACCCTCCTGCAAAATCTGGGGCTTGCCTCCTTCAGTCTGCACGGCTTCGGCCCGTTGCTGCTGCAAGGCACCTGGATGACCATCAAATTATCGGCGATGTCGCTGCTGGTGGCCGTGTTGCTCGGTCTGCTCGGCGCCAGTGCCAAACTGTCGAAAGTCAAACTGGTGCGCCTGCCCGCCCAGCTCTACACCACGCTGATTCGCGGCGTGCCGGACCTGGTGCTGATGCTGCTGATCTTCTACAGCCTGCAAACCTGGCTGACCACGCTGACCGATTACATGGAATGGGAATACATCGAGATTGACCCGTTCAGCGCCGGCGTGCTGACGCTGGGCTTCATCTATGGCGCCTATTTCACCGAAACCTTCCGCGGAGCCATCCTCGCCGTGCCCCGTGGTCAGGTCGAAGCGGCCACCGCTTATGGTCTTAAACGCGGCCAGCGCTTTCGCTTCGTGGTGTTCCCGCAAATGATGCGCTTCGCCCTGCCGGGCATCGGCAATAACTGGATGGTCATGCTCAAGGCCACCGCGCTGGTGTCGATCATCGGCCTGGCCGATCTGGTCAAGGCTGCGCAGGACGCGGGCAAAAGTACCTATCAGCTGTTCTACTTTCTGGTCCTTGCGGCGTTGATTTACCTGCTGATCACCAGTGCTTCGAACTTCATTCTGCGCTGGCTCGAACGCCGCTACGCTGCCGGCGCCCGGGAGGCCGTGCGATGATCGAACTCTTGCAGGAATACTGGAAAGCCTTCCTTTATACCGACGGCCAGAACATCACCGGACTGGCGATGACGATGTGGCTGCTGAGCGCCTCGATCTGCATCGGCTTTATCGTCTCGATTCCGCTGTCGATCGCCCGCGTCTCACCGCACTTCTATGTTCGCTGGCCGGTGCAGTTCTACACCTACCTGTTCCGTGGCACGCCGCTCTATATCCAGCTGCTGATCTGCTACACGGGGATCTACAGCCTCGCCTCCGTGCGCGAACAACCGATTCTCGACAGTTTCTTTCGCGATGCGATGAACTGCACGATCCTCGCCTTCGCCCTCAACACCTGCGCGTACACCACGGAGATTTTCGCCGGAGCGATTCGCAGCATGAACCACGGCGAAGTCGAAGCGGCCAAGGCGTACGGCCTGACCGGCTGGAAATTGTATGCCTACGTGATCATGCCGTCGGCGCTGCGCCGCTCGTTGCCTTATTACAGCAACGAAGTGATTCTGATGCTGCACTCGACCACGGTGGCTTTCACCGCGACCATCCCCGACATCCTGAAAGTCGCTCGGGACGCCAACTCGGCGACCTTCCTGACGTTTCAGTCGTTCGGCATCGCCGCGCTGATCTACCTGACCATCACCTTCGCCCTGGTCGGCCTGTTCCGCCTCGCCGAACGCCGCTGGCTGGCCTTCCTCGGCCCGACTCACTAGGACTCTTTTGCAATGCGCCACAAGATTCATGACTTGCTGGCCCCGCTGCCGGGGACCGCACGGCAGATTCACAGCTTTCACTTCGGCCCGGAGCAGGCCAAGGGCAAGGTTTATATCCAGTCCTCGCTGCATGCCGACGAACTGCCGGGCATGCTCGTCGCCTGGCACCTCAAGCAACGCCTGGCGGAGCTGGAAGCGGCCGGCCGCCTGCGTAGCGAAATCGTGCTGGTGCCGGTAGCCAACCCGGTCGGCCTCGAACAAGTGCTGATGGACGTGCCGCTGGGCCGCTATGAGCTGGAGAGCGGGCAGAACTTCAATCGCTGGTTCGTCGACCTCAGTGAAGAGATCGGCAACGCCATCGAAGGCCAACTGAACGACGACCCGCAGCACAACCTCGAGCTGATTCGTGCCTGCCTGCGCCACGCGCTCGCCCGCCAGACGCCGACGACGCAATTACAGTCTCAGCGCCTGACCCTGCAACGCCTGGCCTGCGACGCCGACATGGTGCTGGACTTGCACTGCGACTTCGAATCGGTAGTGCATCTTTACACCACGCCTGAAGCGTGGCCGCAGGTCGAACCTCTGGCGCGCTACATCGAATCCCGGGCGAGCCTGTTGGCCACCGATTCCGGCGGCCAGTCGTTCGACGAATGCTTCACCCTGCTGTGGTGGCAATTGAAAGAACGTTTTGGCGAGCAGTTCGAGATTCCGCTGGGCAGCTTCTCGGTCACTGTCGAATTGCGCGGTCAAGGTGACGTCAACCATCCGATGGCCAGTCGCGACTGCCAGGCACTGATCGATTATCTGGTGCAGTTCGACGCCATCGTCGGCGAAACCAAACCGCAACCACCGCTGCCATTCCCGGCCACGCCGCTGGCCGGCGTGGAACCTGTGACCACACCGGTCGGCGGCCTGCTGGTGTACTGCGCGGCGCCCGGCCAATACCTGGAAGCCGGACAGCAGATTGCCGAAATCATCGACCCGATCCACGACAAGGTCACCCCCATTCATTGCACCGCCGCCGGCCTGCTGTATGCGCGCTCGCTGCGGCGCATGGCCACTGCCGGCATGGTCATCGCCCACGTCGCGGGCGCCGAAGCCTATCGCAGCGGCTACCTACTTTCGCCTTGAGGATGCTCGTCCCATGTACAAACTGACCGTTGAAGGCCTGCACAAAAGCTATGGCGATCATCAGGTGCTCAAAGGCGTTTCGCTCAAGGCCAGAACCGGCGACGTGATCAGCCTGATCGGCGCCAGCGGCTCGGGCAAAAGCACCTTTTTGCGCTGCATCAACTTTCTCGAACAACCCAACGACGGCGCCATGAGCCTCGACGGCCAGGCGATCCGCATGGTCACCGATCGCCACGGCATGCACGTCGCTGACGCCGATGAACTGCAACGCTTGCGCACGCGGCTGGCGATGGTGTTCCAGCATTTCAACCTGTGGAGCCACATGAGCGTGCTGGAAAACATCACCATGGCCCCGCGCCGGGTGCTGGGCTGCAGCAAACAGGAGGCCGAGGACCGCGCCCGCCGGTATCTGGACAAGGTCGGCCTGCCGGCGCGGGTTGCCGATCAATACCCGGCCTTTCTTTCCGGCGGTCAGCAGCAACGCGTGGCCATTGCCCGGGCGCTGGCGATGGAGCCGGAAGTGATGCTGTTCGATGAACCGACCTCGGCGCTGGATCCGGAATTGGTGGGTGAGGTGCTGAAAGTGATTCAAGGCTTGGCCGAGGAAGGCCGGACGATGATCATGGTCACGCACGAGATGAGTTTTGCGCGCAAGGTGTCCAGCCAGGTGCTGTTTCTGCATCAGGGCCTGGTGGAAGAAGAAGGTGCGCCGGAAGAAGTGCTGGGCAACCCGAAAAGCGAACGTCTCAAACAATTCCTCAGTGGCAACCTGAAATAACGCCATACACACTCCTACAGGGGTCGGGGCAAGCCAAAAAGTTAAACTTGTCCGCCCGCTTCGCTGTCTCTGAAACAACCCCTCCAGAGCGCACGCAGCCGGCATGGCGAGATCCCCCGACCACGCAAAAACCTGGTTCAAGGCCCGCGACTGGAAGCCGTTTGCCTTTCAGAAACAGGTGTGGGCGGCGGTGAAAAACGGCGAATCCGGAGTGCTCCACGCCAGCACGGGCGCCGGCAAGACTTACGCGGTGTGGTTTGCCGCGCTCAATCGCTTCGCCCGCGGACAAGCACCAGCGGCCACGCCGCGCAAGCGCAAACCGCCGGCCGAACCGCTGACCGTGCTGTGGATCACGCCCATGCGCGCCCTCGCCGCCGACACTGCGCGCGCCTTGCAGGCACCGGTCGATGATCTGCAACTGCCATGGAGCATCGGCTTGCGCACTGGCGACACCAGCAGCAGCGAACGCGCGCGTCAGGGCCGGCGCCTGCCGACCGCACTGATCACCACGCCGGAGAGCCTGACGCTGTTACTTGCCCGAGCCGATGCTCGCACGGCGCTATCGACCTTGCGCATGATCGTCGTGGATGAATGGCACGAGCTGCTCGGCAACAAACGCGGCGTGCAGTTGCAACTGGCCCTCGCCCGCCTGCGCCAGTGGCAGCCTGAACTGATCGTCTGGGGCGTTTCCGCCACCCTTGGCAATCAATCCCACGCTGAGCAAGTACTGATCCCACAGGGCGGCGGTATCAGTGTTCAGGGCAAAAACGAAAAAAACCTGCTGGTCGACACCCTTCTCCCGCCGGCCATCGAGCGTTTTCCCTGGGCCGGGCATATCGGTCTGAAGATGCTGCCGCAAGTGGTGGCCGAACTGGACGCTTGCGCCAGCAGCCTGATGTTCACCAACACCCGGGCGCAATCGGAAATCTGGTATCAGGCACTGCTTGAAGCGCGGCCGGATTGGGCCGGACTGATTGCCTTGCACCACAGTTCGCTGTCGCGCGAGACCCGTGACTGGGTCGAACAGGCCTTGAAGGACGGACAGTTGAAGGCCGTGGTGTGTACCTCAAGCCTGGACTTGGGTGTGGATTTCCTGCCGGTCGAGCGCGTGCTGCAGATTGGCTCAGCCAAAGGCGTCGCGCGTCTGATGCAGCGCGCCGGGCGCTCCGGCCATGCACCGGGGCGCACGTCGCGCGTGACGCTGGTGCCGACCCACAGCCTGGAGCTGATCGAAGCGGTTGCGGCTCGTGATGCCGTCGAGCAACGCCGCATCGAACCGCGCCTGTCGCCGCAAAAGCCTCTGGATGTACTGGTGCAACATTTGGTCAGCATGGCCCTTGGCGGTGGGTTTATTCCTCAAGATTTGTACGAAGAAGTCCGTGGCGCCTGGGCCTACCGCGATCTGACACCTGCCGATTGGGCCTGGGCGCTGGCTTTCGTACGCCATGGCGGGATGTCGCTGACGGCTTACCCGGATTACCGCCGGGTCGAACCGGATGAACATGGCGTCTGGCGGGTGCCGGATGCTCGTCTGGCGCGACGCCACCGAATGAGCATCGGCACCATTGTCAGCGACGCGAGCATCAATCTGAAGTTCTGGAGCAAGGGTGGTGGGGGTAAACAGTTGGGCAGTGTCGAGGAAGGCTTTATCGCTCGACTCAAACCCGGCGATGGCTTCCTCTTCGCTGGCCGCCTGCTGGAACTGGTACGGGTGGAGAACATGACCGCCTACGTCAAGCGCAGCACCGCGAAAAAAGCCGCGGTGCCGCGCTGGAATGGCGGTCGCATGCCGTTATCCAACGAACTGGCCGAAGCGGTGGTTGCGCGTTTCAGCGCGGCAGCCCGCGGTCAGTTTGCCGGCCCGGAAATGCAGGCGCTGCGACCGCTGCTGGAAACCCAGATGCGTTGGTCCGGCTTGCCTACCAGCGAGAACCTGCTGGCCGAGGTGCTGAAATCCCGCGAGGGCTGGCACCTTTTCCTCTACCCGTTTGCCGGACGTCAGGTACATCTGGGGCTGGCGAGTCTGCTGGCATGGCGGGCCAGCCAGCGCCAGCCGGTTACCTTTTCGATAGCGGTGAATGATTACGGGCTGGAACTGCTCAGCGCCACGCCGCTGGATTGGGCGACGCATCTCGATGCACGACTGTTCAACGCCGAGGACCTGTTGCCGGATGTGCTCGCCAGCCTCAATGCTGGCGAGCTGGCGCTGCGCCGTTTTCGCGAAATTGCACGCATTGCCGGACTGGTGTTCGCCGGTTATCCCGGTGCACCGAAAAGCACCCGCCAAGTGCAAGCGTCGAGCGGCTTGTTCTTCGAGGTGTTCAAACAATACGACGCCGACAACCTGCTGCTGGCGCAGGCCGGGGAAGAAGTCCTGCGCGAAGAGCTGGATATTCGTCGCCTGGAACAGACATTGGAACGCATCAAGCGGATGAAAATGGACGTGCATCAAGTTAAACGTCCTACCCCGCTGGGATTCCCCCTGCTGGTGGAGCGGATGCGCGAAAGCATGAGTTCGGAAAAACTCGCGGACAGGATCAGAAGAATGGTTGGAGATCTGGAAAAAACCGCTGACAAGGCGCAGTCAGCATGAGCGCGGCGTACCCGGTGCGTCTGGCAGGCGAAGAACTGTGGCTGCTGCCGGAGAAGGCGTTGTACTGGCCAGCGCAGGAGGCCCTGCTGATTGCCGACGTGCATTTTGGCAAAGCAGCGGCCTATCGCAGCCTTGGTCAGCCAGTGCCGCATGGCACCACTGCGAGCAATATCGCGGTGATCGACGCGCTGCTGGCGAGGCTGCCGTGCCGCCAGTTGATCTTCCTCGGGGATTTTCTCCACGGCCCGGGCTCGCATGCGCCGGCCACGCTGGGCGCGTTAGCCGAATGGCGAGTTCGGCACACCGCGTTGCCGATGACGCTGATTCGCGGCAATCACGACAAGCGCGCCGGCGATCCACCAGCCTCGCTGAACATTCGTGTAGTGCCCGAGCCCATGCTGCTGGGGCCGTTCGCCTTACAGCACGAGCCGGACCCGCATCCGGAGCGACACGTCCTCGCCGGGCACGTACACCCCGTTTATCACTTGCATGGCAAGGGACGGCAACGGCTAAGACTGGCATGCTTCAGGCTGGGCGAACAGGTCAGCCTGCTACCGGCCTTCGGCGCGTTCACTGGCGGCTATGCGGTCGAGCGGGACGACACGTGCAGGATTTTTGTCATCGGTGACAACGAAATATGGCCCGTCAACTGAAGTCCTCACCGACCTCGATAGACGAGCCATCGACCTACAGGCAAATCAGGCGACAGGCGCCGGAGGCGGTTCGTCCGGCAGCGTCGGCTCACCCGGTTCGGTCGGCTGTTCGTTGGGAGTATCGGGACCGGGCTGACCCGGCACACCGGACAGGTTCAAAGACGGATTCGCCAATAACGACCAGGCCAGGACGCCTATCTGATTGGGCTCAAGCCTTGCCAGTTCAGCGCTGATTCGCGGATCGATCTTCATAGGGCACTCCTCATTGAAGGCCCGTATTTGTCTGTAACAAAAACGGGCAGTACACCCCATAGAGTGTCTGCCCGCCAAAGAATTCCCGACGCCCGTCGGATGGCAAATCAGGTACGCGGCAATGTCACGCCACGCTGGCCCTGGTATTTGCCGCCACGATCCTTGTAGGACACTTCGCATTCTTCATCGGACTCGAGGAAGAGCATCTGCGCCACGCCTTCATTGGCGTAGATTTTCGCCGGCAGGTTGGTGGTGTTGGAGAATTCCAGGGTAACGTGACCTTCCCACTCAGGCTCGAGCGGGGTGACGTTGACGATGATGCCGCAACGCGCGTAGGTGCTTTTACCCAGGCAGATGGTCAGCACATTGCGCGGAATGCGGAAGTATTCAACGGTGCTGGCCAGCGCGAAGGAGTTCGGCGGAATGATGCAGACATCGCTGTGAATGTCGACGAAGCTGCCGGCATCGAAATTTTTCGGGTCGACAATGGCCGAATTGATGTTGGTGAACACCTTGAAGTGGTTGGTGCAACGCACGTCGTAACCGTAGCTCGACACGCCGTAGGAAATCACCCGGCTGTCGTCGCTGCCGCGCACTTGGCGCTCGACGAACGGTTCGATCATGCCGTGTTCCTGCGCCATGCGGCGAATCCACTTGTCCGATTTGATGCTCATGGCGGGTTTGTCCTGAATAGCGAGGTGGAAAAATTCTGTCCGGCATCTTACCGGGCGCGCCGCCGCGTTCAAAGTGCACATCGCAATTCTCGGCGAACACCCCGTAATTACGCGTTCTGGCGACGAACTGGCAGACCGTCGATCCCGAAATCAGAGAAACCTTCGCAAGAACCATTGGCACGTTCCTGAAAAAGGGTTAAGGTGGCGTCACTGTGTTGCTTGTGTCACTGAGAATCTCTACACGATATGTTGAATTTCGATCCAACCATCTACAAGAATTTTTCCTGCTCTTTGCACTCAGTCTCGGCCAGGGTTCTTCCTGAGTCGCAGTTATCTTTGTTCAAGGAGTTACACCATGTCTAATCGCCAAACCGGTACCGTTAAGTGGTTCAACGATGAAAAAGGCTTCGGCTTCATCACCCCACAATCCGGTGACGACCTGTTCGTTCACTTCAAAGCTATCCAATCCGACGGCTTCAAAAGCCTGAAAGAAGGCCAACAGGTTTCTTTCATCGCTACCCGCGGTCAGAAAGGCATGCAAGCTGAAGAAGTACAAGTTATCTAACTTGTAGCTTCTTTAGAAAAGAGCCCCGCCCTCAAAAGCGGGGCTTTTTTGTGGGCGCCTGTTTTTTCATGGCGTAAAAAAAGATCGTCCGAAGGCTCGGGCCTCGTCCGGACGATCTTTTGCTTTTGCTTTTGCTTACCAGGCCACGCCAAACCCTGCGGTGTAGCGCGTCTTGTTCAAATCCGCATCGTTGGTGCCGCTGATAATGTCGCGCTCGGCCTTGAGGTTCAGCGATGCCCAGTCAGTGACCTTGTAACGCAGCCCCAACTCGGCGTCCAGCGCGTAATCAGCTACACCCGACAGTGGCTTGCCGACCTCACCGTTGGTGAAGAACTCAACCTTCTTGCCAATCAGGTAGCGGTTGTAATCCCATTTCATGGCAACGGAATAGAAGTTGTCCTTGCTGCCATCGCGGTATTCGTAATCGGTGCGGTTGAGCAGCGAACCCAGCGAGAACGCGCCCAGTTCGTCATCCCAGAACTGGTAGCCCGGACCGGTACCGACGACACGCTGGCGCGCCAGCTCTTCGATGTGATCGCGCTTGTAGTTCAGGCGCCCTTGCCAGAACCACTGATCGGTCAGGAAGCGGTCGAGGGAGTATTCGGCACGCCAGTTGTTGGTGGTGGTTTCCGCGTCCTGCACTTCGCGGTTGTACTCGCCCTCTGCCGTGTGCCGCCAGCGACCATGACGCGCCGAGGTCTTGAAGCCGACATCGTAGTCGTCGGTGTCTTTTTCGGCGCGTTGATAGTCCAGCGCCAGGTCGACATTGCCCTTCCACACCAGGTCGGTGACGATCGGCTTGGGCTTGAGAATCTGCTGAATGCTGGCCAGCTCGACAGTTTTCGGCGCATCACCGTTAGCCAGCGTGACTTTGCCGTCATCCGCCGCAGTGAGCGACTTCGATACTTCACCGGTGTAGGCGTCCTGCTTGACCAGCAGGTGCTGATCGCTATCGAGGGTCTTGACCTCTTTCCAGTCAATCGCGACCGCGCCAGCGTATTTGGTCTGGATCAACAGCTTGCCGCCATCGAATACCGTGATAGTGCCGCTCAGCTTGTCGCCGTTTTTCAACCAGACGGTGTCGGCAAGCAGGGGCGTGGACGTGCTGCAAACAGCAAGGCACAACAGGGTTCTGGAGAACATAAGCGGGTCAGGGGCTCAGAGTTGGCGAAAAAAAGTCGGCATTATCCGCAGGATCCTGCCCATGACAAGGACTGACCGGACTATTTCTATTGAGTTCATTTCTCATCTGCCCGATCACGGATTACCCTTGGGGCATTAATCACAGCGATGCTCAGGAACCCGGCCCGTGAAAGACGCGATCCATGACCACGAGAGCGAAGCGCAAATCCGACGCACGGCGCTCTACTCGACCCTCGCGCAGGTGCCTGAGGGCAAAGTGGTCAGCTACGGCCAACTGGCTGAACTGGCGGGGCTGGGACGCGCCGCCCGCTGGGTCGGCCGCACCTTGAGCCAGTTGCCGAGCGATACCAGACTGCCCTGGCACCGTGTGCTGGGTGCCGGTGGGCGGATCAGCCTGCCGGTGGGCAGCCCTTCCGGCGATGAACAAAGGGCGCGATTGCGTATGGAAGGCATTACCGTCCTGAACAATCGTGTGGATATTCAGCGTCATGGCTGGCGTCCGGTAGAGCACAGCGGTTAGAGTGCGCGCTTTGTTTTCGCAATTTTGAGGCAGACTTCAGCCCATGCCCCGTAAAACCTGGCGCGCCGCGCTCGCCGCCTATGCCAGTCCTTCGACGCTCGTGCTGTTGTTGCTCGGTTTTGCTGCCGGCCTGCCGTACATGCTGGTGTTTTCAACGCTTTCCGTCTGGCTGCGTGAAGCCGGTGTGGCCCGTGAAACCATCGGCTATGCCAGCCTGATCGGTCTGGCTTATGCGTTCAAATGGGTCTGGTCGCCCCTGCTCGACCAATGGCGCCTGCCGTTGCTGGGCAAGCTGGGCCGTCGTCGTTCGTGGCTGGTGCTCTCGCAAGCGCTGGTGATTCTCGGACTGATCGGCATGGGCTTCTGTGATCCGCAGAAACACTTGTCCTGGCTGATCGCCATTGCCGTTGTCGTCGCGTTCGCCTCTGCCACCCAGGATATTGCGGTCGACGCCTATCGCCTGGAAATCGCCGACGACAGCCGCCAGGCCGCCCTTGCCGCCAGTTACATGTCCGGCTACCGCGTCGCCGCCCTGCTCGCCACCGCCGGCGCCCTGTTTTTCGCTGAAGGTTTCGGCTCCACCGGTTTCAACTATAAACACGCAGCCTGGACCGGCACTTATGTCTTGTTCGGCGCCTTGATGGTGCCCGCACTGTTGACCACGCTGTTCATGCGTGAGCCGCCCGTGCCGCTGCGCACGCAGTTGCAGGCCGGGCGTTACACGTTCATGCATCAATTGATGTCGGTGTTTGTGCTGATCATTTTGCTGGTGTCGGTACCGGCGATGTTCACCCAGCTGTACAACACCGATTTCGCCGGCGTGCTGTTCGGCGACATGAGTCCTCTGGACCTGCTGCTCGAAGACCGGGCCTTCCTGCGCGCCATTCTCTATACACTGCTCACCGGCCTGTGCCTGTCGGCCATGGGCCGGCGCGGGTTGGCGCCGGTCCTGACGCCGATCAATGACTTCATCCTGCGTTATCGCTGGCAGGCCCTACTGCTGCTGGGCCTGATCGCCACCTATCGCATGTCGGACACGGTGATGGGCGTGATGGCCAACGTGTTCTACATTGACCAGGGCTTCACCAAGGACCAGATCGCCAGTGTCAGCAAGATCTTCGGCCTGATCATGACCCTTGTCGGGGCTGGCATGGGCGGCCTGTTGATTGTGCGTTTCGGCATCCTGCCGATCCTGTTTATCGGCGGCGTAGCCTCGGCGGGGACCAACCTGTTGTTTGTGATGCTTGCCGACATGGGCCCGAACCTGCACATGCTGGTGGTGACCATTTCCCTCGACAACTTCAGCTCGGGCCTGGCCACGTCGGCGTTCGTCGCCTACCTGTCGAGCCTGACCAACCTGAAGTTCTCCGCCACGCAATACGCCCTGCTCAGCTCGATCATGCTGCTGCTGCCACGCCTGATGGGTGGCTATTCCGGGGTGCTGGTGGAGAAATTCGGCTATCACAGCTTCTTTCTTATCACCGCGCTGCTCGGCGTACCGACACTGGTCCTTATTGCGCTGCACTGGTTTCAGGAAAGCCGCCGCGAAGGCCCGACGCCGACGCCCGAGCCCGCCGCGGCCCCGGTCAGCGAAGAGTCGTAAGACGTTTCGTCGGCGGCGGGAGGAATCCTGCCGTCGTACCGCCCCACCGACCGCACGCCTGTACGTCGGCAGCACTCGCCGGTACACTGCTGCGTCATTTCCAGTCATAGCAACCGACAACGGCCAACCATGCGCACCAGTCAATTTTTGCTCGCCACACAGAAAGAAACGCCTTCCGATGCGGTCGTGATCAGCCATCAGCTGATGCTGCGCGCCGGCATGATCCGCAAGCTTGCCTCGGGCCTGTACACCTGGCTGCCGATGGGCCTGCGAGTCATGCGCAAGGTCGAAGCCATCGTTCGCGAAGAAATGAACGCTGCCGGTTCTCTGGAAGTGTTGATGCCGAGCACCCAACCGGCCGAGCTGTGGCAGGAATCGGGGCGCTGGGAAGAATACGGCCCTGAGCTGCTGCGCATCAAAGACCGCCACGGTCGCGATTTCTGCGCGGGCCCGACCCACGAAGAAGTGATCACCGATCTGATGCGCAACGAGTTGAGCAGCTACAAACAGCTGCCAATCAACCTGTACCAGATCCAGACCAAATTCCGTGACGAAATCCGTCCACGCTTCGGTTTGATGCGCGGCCGCGAATTCATCATGAAGGACGCCTACTCGTTCCACGCCGATCAAGCTTCGCTGCAGGTCACCTATGACCGCATGCATCAGGCGTACTGCAACGTGTTCACGCGTCTGGGCCTGAAATTCCGTCCGGTTGAAGCCGACAACGGCTCGATCGGCGGCGCCGGCTCCCACGAGTTCCATGTGCTGGCCGAGTCCGGCGAAGACGATATCGTTTTCAGCAACGGTTCCGACTACGCGGCGAATATCGAAAAAGCCGAAGCGGTGCCGCGCGAGACCTCGCGCCCTGCACCGACTGAAGAGCTGCGCCTGGTCGACACTCCGGACACCAAAACCATCGCGGCCCTGGTGGAAAAATTCAACCTGCCGATTGAAAAGACCATCAAGACGCTGATCGTCCACGCCGAAGAAGAAGGCAAGCTGATCGCACTGGTGATTCGTGGCGACCACGAACTGAACGAGATCAAGGCGGCCAACCAGCCAGGCGTGGCCAGCCCGCTGGTCATGGCGTCGGATGCCGAACTGCGTGACGCCATTGGCGCCGGCGCCGGCTCGCTCGGCCCGCTGAACCTGCCGCTGCCGATCATCATCGACCGCTCGGTGGAGATGATGAGCGACTTCGGCATTGGCGCGAACATCGATGACAAGCACTACTTCGGCGTGAACTGGGAGCGTGATCTGCCGGTTCCGACCGTCGCCGACCTGCGCAACGTGGTCGCCGGCGACCCAAGCCCGGACGGCAAGGGCACGCTGGAAATCAAGCGCGGCATCGAAGTCGGGCACATCTTCCAGTTGGGCAACAAGTACAGCAAGGCGATGAAGTGCGAAGTGCTGGGCGAGAACGGCAAGCCGGTGACCCTGGAAATGGGCTGCTACGGCATTGGCGTGTCCCGCGTGGTGGCTGCCGCCATCGAGCAGAACAACGACGAAAACGGCATCATCTGGAGCGACACCCTGGCGCCGTTCCAGATTGCCCTGGTCCCGCTGCGCTATGAAACCGAACAGGTGCGCGAGGCCACCGACAAGCTGTATGCCGAACTGACGGCGGCCGGCTTCGAAGTGCTGCTGGACGATCGCGACAAGAAAACCAGCCCGGGCATCAAGTTCGCGGACATGGAGCTGATCGGCATTCCACACCGGATCGTGGTCAGCGACCGCGGCCTGGCCGAAGGCAACCTGGAATACAAGAGTCGTACCGAAGGCGAGGCGCAAGCGTTGCCGGTGGCCGACGTACTGTCCTTCCTGCAGGCCCGTATCCGCCGCTGAAACCAGTAGAGACGTCATGTTCAAGCGAAACACCTTAGGCCTCGGTGGCGCCGCCCTGTGCGGCGCCCTGCTGGTCAGCGGCTGTGCCAATCACATGTCCCAACGCAGCGAGCACGAGGAGCGGGTCGAGCGTAAATTGCTCGACCACAGCCTGCAGATAGATGTCGGCGAGCCCAAGGTGCTTGAGCTGCCGCAGCGGCGTGTGAAGATCAACGAACAGAAGACTTTCGAAGTCACCGAGTTCGAAGTCACCCGCCGTTACGACCGCTACACGCCGTACCAACCCTGGCGCGAAGTCTACGAGATTCCGCTGGGTGCGGTGGCGGTGGTCGGCGGTGTCGGCGCCAACGTGGTCAACGTGTTTGCCCTCGGCAACCTGCCGGACAGCATCACCCGGGATTGGCTGAGCTACGGTTTCGCCGGGCTCAATCCGTTCATGAACGTGCAGTCCAACGGCCGCGCGCAGCAGAACCTGGCGGGCATCGATGAAGTCCAGCGCGACAAGCGCACGGAGTATTCAAGCCTGCCATGGAGCGAGCGCCCGGTGCAGGTCAAGGCCGGCAAGCAGACCTTCGACATGACCACCGATCGCAACGGCGTACTGCGCCTGAATCTGCTCGACAGCCCGTTTGCAGAAAATGACCTCAATCATGTCGGCCGGTTGCAGATCAGCGTGGAAGATGCCAAGGACGATGTGCACTCCGATTCGACCTTGATGATCAGCTCGCACCTGCGCGGCAAGTTGCTGGAGGCGCACGGGCTGATTTATGACGATCTGGAAGACGACGAAGTGAGCCAGTGGGTACACCGGGTCAAGCGTCTGTCGGAACTGGGTCTGGAAGAAGAAGCCAGCGAACTGGAACAAAGCCTGATCGAACTGACGCGCAACGATCCTGAACTGCAAACCGAGTTTCTCAAGGCATTGACCAAGGATGCCGGGCGTCTGGTTGCAGATCCGGGACCGAATTAAAAGCTGAAAAGCTTCGTCGGAACGCCGCCCGGAGCAGGCTCGCTCCCACAAGGGATTTGTGAACGACGCAGATCCAATGTGGGAGCGAGCCTGCTCGCGAAGAGGCCCTGTCAGGCCCCGCAAATCTATCGCTCGAACAACTCCATCTGCTCAAACCCACCGCGCAAATCCTCCAGCCTCACCCCCACCCCCAACAACCGCACCGGTTTGCCGCCGCGATTGAACGCCTGCGTCAGCATCAACTGATAACTGCCCAGATCCCGCCCTGCCCCGGCCTGTTCCAGCGTGGTCTGGGTGAAGTCATGAAACTTCACTTTGACGAACGGCTTGCCCGGCCGATAACTGCTGTCGATCCGGGCCATGCGGGTTTTCAGGGTGTCCAGCAGTTCGGGCAACTTGTCGAGACAGCTGCGCAAGTCCGGCAGATCAACGTCGTAGGTGTTTTCCACGCTGATCGACTGACGACGACTGTCGTTATGCACCAGCCGATCGTCAATCCCACGAGCCAGGTTCCACAATCGCTCGCCGAAGCTGCCAAATTCACGTACCAGCGCCAGCCTGCCCCACTCACGCAGATGCTCGCAGTCAACAATGCCCAGCTTGCCGAGTTTGTCGGCGGTAACTTTACCCACGCCGTGCAGCTTGCTCACGGGCAAACCGCTGACGAAATCCTCGACCTGGTCCGGCGTGATCACGAACAAGCCGTTGGGCTTCTTCCAGTCACTGGCGATCTTGGCCAGAAACTTGTTCGGCGCAACGCCAGCGGAAACAGTGATATGCAATTGATTGGAGACTCGGCGACGAATGTCCTGGGCAATGCGCGTGGCACTGCCGCCGAAATGCGCACTGTCCGACACGTCCAGATAGGCCTCATCCAATGACAAAGGCTCGATCAGGTCGGTGTAATCGGCAAAGATCGTATGAATTTCCTTCGACGCCTCGCGGTAAGCCTCCATGCGCGGCTTGACGATGGTCAGGTCTGGGCAAAGCTTCAAGGCATGCCCGGAGGCCATCGCCGAGCGCACGCCATAGGCTCGCGCTTCGTAATTGCAGGTCGCGATCACTCCGCGTCGATCCGCCGACCCACCGACCGCCAACGGCTTGCCAGCCAGACGCGGATCGTCGCGCATCTCGATGGCGGCGTAGAAACAATCACAGTCGATGTGGATGATTTTTCGCTGAGTCATGTAGGAAAAACAAACGTGGCAAGCCGGAGCGCCAGTATCTCACCGACACCTGTATATAGCACCAGTGGTTGAAGGATCTTTTCCGACAGTAGGAAACTTCATAAGGATTTGTTTTTTCAATCACGGACCAACCGCCAATAGAGCTGGAAGCCTTGTACGCTCTGGGCTGCGCGCCGACAGGCGCCCTTGAAAACGAGCTAAGCGCTTGAACCTCAACAGATTTATCCAAATTGAAGGTTGACAGCTCGGTGATCCTCTGTAGAATGCCGACACACAGACGCGGGATGGAGCAGTCTGGTAGCTCGTCGGGCTCATAACCCGAAGGTCGTCGGTTCAAATCCGGCTCCCGCAACCAAACATCAAAAAAGGCTACTCGAAAGAGTGGCCTTTTTTGTGCGCGTCTGTTTTGCACTGACGGGATCGCCAATACGGAATGCGAAAGAGGATTTCTTTGGATTTCCGAAACTTAACGCGTACCTGCGACCGTTTGCCGCGATTGCGCTGTTATTTCGGCCATTACAGGATTAGCGGTTGACACCTCGCCGTTCGCCTGTAGAATGCCGCCACACAGACGCGGGATGGAGCAGTCTGGTAGCTCGTCGGGCTCATAACCCGAAGGTCGTCGGTTCAAATCCGGCTCC
>NZ_JABWQR010000026.1:0-112322 GCF_014270125.1 Pseudomonas sp. SWRI99
CTTCGCGGGCAAGCCCGCTCCCACAGTTTTTGTGCCAAACCCGGTCAGGAACATCACCACAAGCCAGTGTGGGAGCGGGCTTGCTCGCGAAAGCGGTGGGTCAGGCGGCGCAGATGTTGGCTGCGCTGGCCTCTTCGCGAGCAGGCTCGCTCCCACAGGTTGTTGTGCCGGAACCGGCCAGGGACATCACCGAAAGCCACTGTGGGAACAAGCTTGCCGACTCCCACAGCCTTGACGACCTGCGGGCCACCGTCAGTCGCTGAACGTCTAAATTAAGCGCCTTACCAGACGTTCTATTGGGTATCTGTCTCCACGACCCAAGGAACTGTTCCCCCATGTCCCAGCCCCCACGCGGTGCCATCCACGAATTGTTCACGCTACTCAGGCCGTTCAGGCTCGTCGTCATTGTGTCGATCCTGCTGGGCATGGTCGGTGGCCTCAGCGTCACGGTGCTGCTGGCGACGATCAATTCGGCGCTGCATTCCGAAGCCGGCCTGACCCAGGGTGTCGTCGCCCTGTTTGCCGGGCTCTGCCTGCTGGCGCTGCTCAGTTCGATCTGCTCGGACATCGGCACCAACTTCGTCGGCCAACACATCATTGCCACCTTGCGCAAACAGCTGGGCGAGAAAGTCCTGTCGGCACCGATCGAGCAAATCGAGCGCTATCGCAGCCATCGCCTGATTCCGGTGCTGACGCACGACGTCGACACCATCAGCGACTTTGCCTTCGCCTTCGCTCCGCTGGCGATTTCCCTGACCGTGACCCTCGGTTGTATGGGTTATCTGGCGATGCTGTCGTGGCCGATGTTCCTGATCATGGTGGTCGCGATCATCATCGGCACCGGCATTCAGTATTTCGCTCAGGGCCGAGGTATCCAGGGCTTCATGGCCGCGCGTGACGCCGAAGACGAACTGCAAAAACACTACAACGCCATTGCCGAAGGCGCCAAGGAGCTGCGCATCCACCGGCCGCGCCGTCAGCGCATGTTCGTTGCCGGCATAAAAACCACGGCCGAGTTCATCTGCCGCACGCAGATCCGCTCGATCAACACGTTCGTGATCGCCAAGACGTTCGGCTCGATGCTGTTCTTCGTGGTGATCGGCCTGGCGCTTGCCTTGCAGACCTACTGGCCGAGCGCCGACAAAACCGTCATGAGCGGTTTCGTCCTGGTATTGCTCTATATGAAAGGCCCGCTGGAACATCTGGTCGGGACTCTGCCGATCGTCAGCCGCGCGCAAATCGCGTTTCGCCGTATCGCCGAGTTGTCGGAACAGTTTTCCTCGCCCGAACCGCACCTGTTGCTCGACGACCACGGCCAGAAAGCCGCGGCCGTTACCCGCCTCGAACTCAAGGACGTCAGCTATGCCTTCCCTGCCGTGCCGGGCAGCGAGGCGTTCCGTCTGGGCCCGGTCAATCTGACGATCGAACAGGGCGAGATCATTTTCATCGTCGGTGAAAACGGCTGCGGCAAGACCACCCTGATCAAGTTGCTGCTGGGCCTGTACCCGCCGCAACACGGTGAAATCCGCCTCAACGGGCAGCCCGTAAACGCCGAGAACCGCGACGATTACCGCCAGTTGTTCACCACGATTTTTGCCGACTACTACTTGTTCGACGACGTGGTGCAAGGCGATACGCACATCCCCGACGACGCCAACAAGTACCTGCAACGTCTGGAAATCGCCCACAAAGTCAGCGTGCAGGACGGCAGTTTCACCACCACTGACCTGTCCACCGGGCAACGCAAGCGTCTGGCGCTGGTCAATGCCTGGCTCGAAGAACGGCCGGTGCTGGTATTCGATGAATGGGCGGCGGACCAGGACCCGACCTTCCGGCGGATTTTCTACACCGAGCTGCTGCCGGACCTCAAGCGGCTGGGCAAAACCATCATCGTGATCTCCCACGATGACCGTTATTTCGACGTCGCCGACCAATTGGTGCGCATGGAAGCGGGTCGGGTGATGACGGAGCTGGCGCCGGCCTGACCGCGAAACAGTGCGTGCGGACAATCCCGTCGCTGGCGATAGACGATTTTTTCGCAGTGTGCGGGATTTATTTTTCCGGTTTCATCGGGTTGTTGCGTCTAATTATCATTAACTACAAAACTGCACACGCCTTTCAGGAGCATTTGAAGTAATGCACAGCCCATCCTTGTCCCGCGCACCACTGGCCACGGCGATCCAGCGTCAGACTCAGCGCCAGGTGATCCTGCCCCGCGCCCTGCTGACTACCCTGCTTCTGCTGGGTGCCGGTGAGGTCCTTGCGGCGCCGACCAGCATCAACGTTGCGGCCCAACCGCTGTCCAGTGCCTTGCAGCAACTCGGGCAACAGTCCAACTTGCAGATCATCTACGACCCGCAGCTGCTGCAAGGGCTGAAAGCCAACGCGGTGTCCGGCACTCTGGAGCCGGAAGAGGCCTTGCACCGTCTGCTGCTGGGGAGCGGCCTGACGTACCAGATTACCGGTAACACGGTGTCGTTGATTCCGGTCAGCGGCGCTGCCGGCGATGCCATGCAGTTGGGCGCGATCTCGATTTCCGGCAAGGCACCGGGCTCGCAGACCGAAGGCACAGGGCTGTACACCACCTACTCGTCGAGTAGCTCGACGCGTCTGAACCTGACGCCGCGGGAAACGCCGCAGTCGGTCACCGTGTTGACCCGCCAGCGTCTGGATGACCAGAAGCTGACCAACCTGACCGACGTGCTCGACGCCACCGCCGGCATCACCGTGACCCGCAATGGCATGGGCACCGAGAACGACACTTACTGGTCGCGCGGCTCGCAGATCCAGAACTTTGAAGTAGACGGCGTACCCACATCCACGCGTCTGGACAACTACACCCAAAGCACCGCGATGTACGACCGCGTGGAAGTCGTCCGAGGCGCGACAGGCCTGATCAGCGGCCTGGGCAACCCGTCGGCAACCATCAACCTGATCCGCAAGCGTCCGACCGCTGAAGCCCAGGCCAGCGTTACGGGCGAGGCCGGCAACTGGGATCGCTACGGCACCGGCATGGACGTTTCCGGCCCGCTGACCGAATCCGGCAATGTGCGTGGGCGGCTGGTCGTCGATTACAAGACCCAGGGCTCGTGGGTTGATCGCTTCAAACAGGATTCGCAACTGGTCTACGGCATCACCGAGTTCGACCTCAGCGAGGCGACACTGCTGACCGTCGGCTTCAGCTACCAGAAAACCCAGGTCGACTCGCCGATGCGCGGCGGCTACCCGTCGTATTTCACCAACGGCGAAAAATCCCACGTTCACCGCTCGCTGAATACCTCGCCGGACTGGTCTTATAACGACCACGATCAAACCAACTTCTTCACCTCCGTCGAGCATCAGTTCGATAACGGCTGGAGCGGCAAGATCGAATACGGCCACACCGAGAACAAATTCGACCAGCTCTATGCCGTGGCCACCGGCACCCTCGACCAGGCCACCGGCTCCGGCACGGGTCTGCTGCCGGTCCGCTGGTCCGGTACGCCGCGCCAGGACAACATCGACGCCTACTTCACCGGCCCGTTCTCGCTGTTCGGTCGCGAGCATGAGTTGATCCTCGGCGTAACCGCGACCAACTACAAGGAATCCACACCGAGCTACGGCGACTGGCTGCGTGACTACAGCTTCAACGTTCCGGACATCAGCCACTGGGACGGCAACTCGCCAAAACCGGCCACGCCTGTCGTCAGCAAGGGCCACATGGAAGAGAAGCAACTGGGTACTTATCTGACCTCACGCTTCCATGTCACCGACGACCTGACCGTCATCCTCGGCGGCCGTCTGACTGACTGGAAACGTGACACCGACACCCAGCCATACGGCGGTGAAGCGAGTACCGTGAAGGAACGTGAAACCGGTATCTTCACGCCGTACACCGGTGTGGTGTACGACCTGGATGACAACTGGTCGCTGTACGCCAGTTACACCAAGATCTTCAATCCGCAGGCGTCTTACGTTCGCGACATCAACAACAAATCGCTCGCACCGACCGAAGGCAAAGGCTACGAAGTGGGCGTCAAGGGCACGTTCTTCGACGAGAAACTCAACACCAGCCTGGCCCTCTTCAAACTGGAGCAGGACAACCTCGCGGTGTGGATGTCTGACACCCAGGCTTATCGGCTGGAGCAAAGCACCGAGACCAAGGGCGTTGAACTGGAACTGAACGGCGAACTGGCTGAAGGCTGGCAAGCGTCTGCGGGCTACGCCTACAGCGTCACCACCAACGCCGACGACGCGCGCATCGTCACCAACGCGCCGCGCCACATGCTCAAGACCTTCACCTCGTATCGCCTGCCCGGCGCGCTGGACAAGGTCACCGTCGGCGGTGGCGTGAACTGGCAATCGAAGATCGGCGAAGACCTGCGCTACTACGAGCAAGGCAGCTACGCGGTCACCAACCTGATGGCGCGTTACGACATTACCAAGAACCTCAGCGCCTCGCTCAACGTCAACAACCTGTTCGATCGCGAGTACTACTCGATGGTCTACTACGACGGCATGTACGGCGCTCCGCGCAACTTCATGACCAGCTTCAAGTACAGCTTCTGATCCCTGGCCACGGCCTGAACAAACGCACCGTCTGACGGTGCGTTTTTTTATGCCCGCCTTTCATCGGCAACAAAAAAGGTCGGAGGGGTTGCCCCGCTCCGGCCTTGGTGTGTGTGACAGGTCAGTCTTATGGGTAGAGCGCCTTGCGCAACACCTCGGTCAGCTCCTGATACACGCTTTCGATTTCACCAGTGACCATCGGCATGCGCAGGAAGTCGTGCACCAGTGCGGTGTATTCCTTGCACTGCACCGCCACACCGCTCGCCTGCAGACGTTGCGCATACGCACGGCCTTCATCGATCAACGGATCGAAGCCGGCGAGCGCCAGGTGAACCGGTGCGACACCGCCCAGGTTCGGCGCCAGCAACGGCGAGAAACGCCAGTCGGCGCGATCTTCTGCTGTGCGCGCGTAATGATCGTAGAACCACTCCAGCGTCGGACTTTCCAGCAGATAACCTTCGCTGAACAGTTCCCGCGATTCCGTGCTGCGCGACGCGTCGGTCACTGGATAACACAGCAGTTGCAGACACGGTTGCAGCGCCTGCGCACTGGCCGCCGCCTCAATCGCCAGCACCGTCGCCAGGGTAGCGCCGACGCTGTCACCGGCCAATGCCAGCCGTGAGCTGTCGAGGTTCAGCGCGCTAGCCTGCTGCGCCAGCCAGGTCAGCGCGTCGGCGGAATCGTGCAACGCCGTGGGGAACTTGAACTCCGGCGCACGACGATATTCCACCGCTACCACGGCACACGGCGTGCGGTGACAGAACTCGCGGCAAATACCGTCGTGGGAATCGAGACTGCCCACTACAAAACCACCGCCGTGGAGGAACACCGTCACTGGCAGCGCCTGCTTGCTGTCGGTGACCGGCGTATAGATCCGCACCGCCAGCGAGTCGCCGTCACGGGTCGGGTAACTCAGGTCGCGCGACAGCACCTGCGGTACTTGCCAGCGCATGCGCGCCGAAGATTGTTCGAACGCTTGCCGCGCCTGTGCCGGCATCTGCTGATGAAAAGCCTGCGTAGCGTCTGTCTGGTTGGCCTCGACCAAGTCGAGAAACGCAGCGATTTCCGGATTCAAAGACATTAAGGAGATCCTGGTGCGGCCCGCAGGCCGCCCCTCTATCGAAGGTTGAAAAAGGCTCATGCCGACTGCGCCAGGCAGTGTTCGATCAGCGCTTGCAACTCGCGCTGGTAATCGGCCATGAGACGCTCGACGGTGCTGGTCCGGTAACGCCGTGTGCTGTAAATGCAGCGGAACGCCAAACGGCCGTTGTACACCTGCCCCACCAGTTCCAGCCAGTTGGCCATGCCCGCGTCCATGTCATAGCTGTCGCCGATGTTGTCATCGGCCGGCACCAGCAAGGCCTGCTCGTCAAAGCTCTGATCGAACTGCCCCAGATAGTTGAAAGTCACGCGCGCCTGCGGCAGTGCCGCCAGACGCTGCGCCAACGGCGCGCCCGCCATGTGTCGCAACGCGCCGTAGCCGACCCCCTTGTTGGGCAGACTCTGCAATTGATCGCGCACAGTGACGATCGCCTCGCCGATATCGGTGTCGTGCCCAGGCGCCAGACGCACCGGGAACATGGTGGTGAACCAGCCCAGGGTGCGGCTCAGGTCAAGGTTCTCGAAAAGGTCTTCGCGACCATGCCCCTCAAGTTGCACCAGCACCGACGTCTCATCGTTCCAGCGGCACAGCACGCGACCCAGCGCGGTCAACAACAGGTCGTTGATCTGCGTCTGGTAAACCGCCGGTGCCTGTTTGAGCAGACTGGCGGTCAACGTTTCATCGAGGTTCATCACCGCCTCGGCGCGATGGCGCACCAGATTCTTGCCACGCGGGTTGTCACAACGCAGCTCTTTGCCGGGCTGGTCGAGGGTTTGCAGCCAATAATCCAGCTCCTCGTCGATCAGCGTGCGGGTGTGCGCGCTGAGGTGTTCGGCCCAATCGCGAAAGCTGCTGGTGCGCACCGGCAGTTCGGGTTCGGCGCCGAGGCAATAAGCGTCATATGCGGTTTGCAGATCCTGCAACAGAACCCGCCACGACACGCCGTCGACCACCAAGTGATGGATGACCAGCAACAGCCGCGCCTCGCCGTCCGGCAGCGTCGCCAGCAAGCCACGCACCAGAGGTCCCTCGCCGAGCTTCAGGCTGCGCTGCGCCTGATTGGCGAGCACTTCCAGTTCATCCTTGTCGGCCACTTGATGCACCCACAGCAACGGCGTTTGCCGGGCCTGTTGCCGGCAGGCGTCGAGGCTCTGGTAATGCTGGGTCCAGACGCCGCCCTCGCGGACGAAGCGCAGGCGCAGCGCATCGTGCTGCTCCAGCATGGCCATCAGGCTTTTCTCCAGCGCCAGCGCATCGAGCGCCTGACGCGACCGCAGGATCAGCGCCTGGTTGAAGTGGTGCGGCGCGGCCATTTCCTCGTCGAAGAACCACTGCTGGATCGGGATCAGCGGGAACGCGCCCTCGCGCACCGCCCGAGTCTCCTCGGCGCTGGCACGGTGGACCGCTTGCTGGTCGAACAGATTGCCGATGGTCTGGAACCGCATCAGGTCGCGCAGTTTCAGATCGAGTTTGAGCTGCGGATGGTTACGCGCCCGGGAGATCACTTGCAGGCTCAGAATCGAGTCGCCACCGAGTTCGAAGAAATTGTCGCTCAAGCCCACCTGCTCAACCTGCAGCACTTCTGCCCAGATTTGCGCGAGCAAGGCTTCTTCCTCGGTGCGCGGTGCCACGTACTGTTCAAGCTGCACCTGCGGCTCTGGCAAGGCTTTGCGATCGAGTTTGCCGTTGGGCGAAACCGGCAGCCGCGTCAGGCACATGATCTGCGCCGGCACCATGTAATCCGGCAAGCGTGCACGCAGTTCGCTCTTGAGCCGCTCGACAGTGCGCGCCTCATCATCGCTGTCACACACCACATAACCGAGCAGTTGCTTGCCGGACACACCGTCACGGGCAATCACCACGGCGTCGGTGACACCGTCCTGCAAGCGCAGGCAGGCTTCGATTTCGCCGAGTTCGATACGGAAACCACGCACCTTGACCTGATGGTCGGCGCGGCCGACGTAATCCGTCACGCCGTCATCCCGCAGGCGTACCAGGTCGCCGCTGCGATACAGGCGACTGCCCGGCGCACCGAACGGGTCCGGCACGAAACGTTCGGCGGTGATCGAAGCTCGCCCGTGATAACCCCGGGCGACCCCGTACCCGCCGATGTGCAGTTGCCCGGCCAGACCGGCCGGCAACGGATTCAGATCATCGTCCAGAATCCACAGCGAGCGCTGACCGACAACGCGCCCGATCGGCGCATACGCTGCGGCGCAAGGCTCGTCGTGGGCGGCTTTCCAGAGCATCGGGGTGACCACGGTTTCGGTCGGCCCGTAGCCGTTGGTGATGTATTGCGGACGCAGGACGTTGCGCACCTCTTGCAGGGTCTGCTCCGGCACCGCGTCACCCCCCAGGCAATAGATGCGGACCTTGGGCGCACTCGAACCACTGGCCTGCACGTATTCGGCGACTTGCTTGAGATAGGCCGGCGGAAAACAGGCAATGTCGATCGACAGGGTCTGCAACGCGTGGCTGGTCTGCTCCGGCGTCCACAGTTCATTGTCGCGCAGCACCAGCGTGCCGCCGAACGCCAGCGTAGTCAGCCAACGTTCATGGGCACCGTCAAACGCGAACGACATGAAATGCAGTTCGCGGGTGGTGTGGTCCATTTCATACAGCTCGCGGATCGCCTGGCAGTGCATGCTCAACGGGCCGTGGGTGACCGCCACGCCCTTGGGCAAACCAGTGGAGCCGGAGGTGTAGATCAGATACGCCAGGGTGTCTTCGCACACCTCAACCGGTGGCGCCGTGTCTGGGTAAACGCTGCCGTCGAAACCATCGAGGTCAACCCGTGGCAACCCGTGCGGCAACGGCAGACGCGCCGACAATTGGCCACGACTGATCATCAGCGCCATGCCGGAATCCTCGATCATGAAGGCCAGGCGATCACGCGGATAGTCGATGTCCAGCGGCACGTAGGCCGCGCCGCTCCTGAACACCGCGAGCAACGCCACGAGCATGTCCAGCGAGCGCTCCAGCGCCACGCCGATCAACACTTCCGGCCCCGCACCGTGGGCAATCAGGTGATGGGCGAGGCGGTTGGCCTGGCGGTCCAGTTCGGCGTAGCTCAGCACCTGCCCGGCACACTCTACGGCGTGGGCCTGCGGGCGATGGCGGGCATGCTCGGCGATCATCAGCGGCAGCCATTCGCGCTGCTCGCGTGGCGCCGGCTCACGGCCCCAGGCTTGCAAGGCCTGCCATTGCTGCGGCGCCAGACGTTGCAGGCTGCCGAGGTATTCGTGCGGCGTGTCGAGCATCGCTTGCAGGGTGACTTCCATGGTCTGGCGGATACGCTGCACCGCTTCGACACTGAAGCAGTCGCGCAAAAACAGGTACTCGATGGACAGTTCTTCGTTCAGGTGCACCGCCAGGTCCATCGGGAAGTTGGTCACGTCGTGGTTGGCCGAAGCGCCGAACCGCAAACCGCCCTTGGCTTCTTCCAGACGACGGTCGATCGGGTAGTTCTCGAACACAATGATGCTGTCGAACAACATCTGCCCGCCGTGCCCCGACCAGCGCTGAATATCCGCCAGTGGCGCGTGGGCGTGGTCACGCAGATCAAGGTTGTAGGCTTGCAGTTGCGCCAGCCAGTCACTGAGGCGTTGCGCCGGTTGCAGGGTCTGGATCACCGGCAAGGTGTTGATGAACAGGCCCAGCATGCTGTCAGCATTGGCCAGCCCTTCCGGACGCCCCGC
The DNA here is from genome assembly GCF_014270125.1 of Pseudomonas sp. SWRI99. Classification (NCBI taxonomy): domain Bacteria; kingdom Pseudomonadati; phylum Pseudomonadota; class Gammaproteobacteria; order Pseudomonadales; family Pseudomonadaceae; genus Pseudomonas; species Pseudomonas sp. SWRI99. Next base: position 9,349 of record NZ_JABWQR010000026.1, read on the forward strand.
GACCGTCGCACCGAAGGCCACGCTGCTTTGCCCGGTGTAGCGTTGCAGCACCAGCAACCACGCCCCCTGAATCAGCGTGTTGGCGGTGATGCCGTGCGCCCGGCAGTGCTGCTGCAGTCGGCGGGTCTGTTGCTCATCCCATTTGGTGTACAGCGCTTCGTGGCCGGCTGCGGTGTCGACGTGACGCGGATGCATGGCCTGGCTCAGCGCCGTCGGCTCGGCCAGGGTTTGCAGATGACCGCGCCAGAACTGTTCGAGGCGTCCCTTATCCTGGCTTTGCAGCCATTCGATGAAATCACGGTAACGACCGCTGTCCCCCACTACTTCGCCGCTGGCGTAGTGCTGCAACACCTCGCCGAACAACTGCGAACTGCTCCAGCCGTCCATGAGAATGTGGTGGCTGGTCCAGATCAGTTGGTGACTGTCTTCATCCGTGCGGATCAACAGCAAACGCTGCAACGGCACCCGGTGCAACTCGAAACCACGCGCACGTTCCTCACGGGCACGCCCGGCCAGACGCTGCTCGCCAATGTCCTGGCCGCGCCAGTCAAGCACTTGCAGATCGACCTCGGCGTGGTGCTGCACGACCTGGATCGGCGACGTCTGTCCGCCCTGCCAGTGGAACGACGTGCGCAGAATCGCGTGGCGCCCGATCACATGCTGCCAGGCACGACGGAAGCGCTCCGGATCCATGCCTTCGACCGGCAGGTTGATCTGGTTGATGTACAGGTCATCGCCGTCGTCGGACAGCGTGTGGAACAACATGCCCTGCTGCATCGGCGACAGCGGATAAATGTCTTCGATGTCCGCCACGGCGAGCGGCAAGGCGTCGAGTTGCGCCTGGGTCAGTGCCGCCAGCGGGAAGTCAGACGGCGTGATGCCGCGATTGCCCGGCGCGCAGCAATGCTCGATCAACGCTGCCAGCTCAAGCGCGTAGTCATCGGCCAGACGCTGGATCGTCGCTTCGTTGAACATCTCGCGACTGAAGGTCCAGCTCAACTTGAGTTCGGCGCCATACACCTGACCGCTGACTTCCAGCCAGTTGCTCAACGGTGCCAGCGGACTTTGCTCGCGACCGGCGCTCTCTGCCGCCGGGACAAACAGTGCGGCTTCATCGAACTGACTGTCGAACTGGCCGAGGTAGTTGAAGGTAATCCGCGCATCGGGCAGATCCGCCAGCGCGGCGCGTGCAGCCTCGTCGCCCAGGTACCGCAAGGCACCAAACCCCAGGCCTTTGTTGGGGATCGCGCGCAGTTGTTCCTTGACCTGTTTGATCGAACCGGCCAGCGGCGTCTGCGGTGTCAGGCGCACCGGGTAGAGGCTGGTGAACCAGCCCACGGTGCGGCTCAGGTCGATGCCCTCGATCAGCTCTTCGCGGCCATGACCTTCGAGCTGAATCAAGGTCGAGGCTTCGCCGGTCCAGCGGCAGATGACCCGTGCCAACGCCGTCAGCAGCAAGTCGTTGACCTGGGTGCGATACGCCGCCGGAGCCTGTTGCAGCAGTTTGCGCGTCAGCTGTTTATCCAGCTGAGTGCGCACGCTCGATGCCAAATGGTTGTGAAGCCGCCCGTCGCGGTTGTCGCGCGGTAAATCCTGCGGTGCATCGAGCAACTGCCCGCGCCAGAAATCCAGCTCGCCGGCCAGATTAATCGTGTGCGCCTGCAAGGCTTCGGCCCAGTGCTTGAACGCGCTGGTCTTGGCGGGCAGTTTCAGCGTTTGCCCGGCCTGCACTTGGCGATAAGCGTCTTGCAGGTCTTCCAGCAACACGCGCCACGACACACCGTCGACGGCCAGGTGATGGACCACCAGCAACAGGCGCTGGCTGCCATCGGCCAGGCTCAGCAACATGGCGCGCAACAGCGGACCGTTTGCCAGATCAAGGCTGCGCTGCGCTTCGTCGCAAGCCGCTTCGACTTCATCGGCATGGTTCAGCGCGGTCTGCCACAACAGCGGCTGCCGGTCATCGACCGCCCGGTGTGCGGCAGTCCAGCCGTGTGGGTTTGGCGTGAAGGTCAGGCGCAAGGCATCGTGGTGACGAACCAAGGCGTGCAGCGCCTGCTCCAGCGTTTCCCCGTGCAAGGCTTGCGCAGGCTTGAGCAGCAAGGACTGGTTCCAGTGATGACGCTCGCGGATGTCGGTGGCAAAAAACAGCTGTTGGAACGGTAACAGCGGCGTGCTGCCAGTCACCGGGCCCTGATCGATTTGTACAGCACCTTCGCCCAGCGAGGCGACGGTCGCCAGGCTGCGGACGGTCTGATGCTGGAACAAATCTTTGGGGGTGAAATGCACACCGGCCTGACGGGCGCGGCTGACCACCTGGATCGAAATGATCGAGTCGCCACCGAGGGCGAAAAAGTTATCGCTGACGCCGACCTGCGCAAGGCCCAGCACCGACTGCCAGATGTCCGCCAGTTGTTGCTCCATGGCGTTGGCGGGCGCCTGGTATTGCGGCTGGGCGGTACTCGCATCGGGTTTCGGCAAGGCCTTGCGGTCGAGCTTGCCGTTGGGGCTCAACGGCATCTGCTCGAGCGCCAGCCATTGGGTCGGCACCATGTATTCCGGCAGTTGCTGCTGCACGTGCGCGGCCAGCGCTTCGCGCCAATCAGTGTCCTCTTCGGCCAGCACGACGTACGCCACCAACTGCTTGCCATCGATGACCAGCACCACCGCTTCGCGCACCGCTGGATGTTCGAGCAGGCGCGCTTCGATCTCGCCCATTTCGATGCGCAAGCCGCGCAGCTTGACCTGATGGTCGATGCGTCCGGCGTATTCGATCACCCCGTTGTCGCGGTAGCGGGCCAGATCACCGGTGCGATAAATCCGCTCGCCCTTGCCATAAGGGCTGACGGCGAAACGCTCGGCGGTCAGCGCCGGACGCTGATGATAACCACGGGCCAGGCCCTCGCCTGCCAGGTACAGCTCGCCAAGAACGCCGACCGGCACCGGTTGCAGTTGTTCATCGAGGATGTAGCAAGCGAGATTGGCGATCGGCTCACCGATCGGCACGCTGTCGCGCCCCTCGTCGACACACGTCCAGTGGGTCACGTCGATGGCCGCTTCGGTCGGGCCATAGAGGTTGAACAGCCCGGCCTGCGGCAGCTTGGCAAACACTTGCTGCTGGGCGTCGGCCGGCAGCGCTTCGCCCGAGCAGACAATGCGCTTGAGGCTGGTGCACGTCGCCACCTCGCCATCCTGCAGGAACGCCTGCAACATCGACGGCACAAAGTGCAGCGTGGTGATCTGTTCGCGCTTGATCAGGGCCACCAGCGCCGCCGGGTCACGGTGATCGCCCGGGGCCGCGACAACCAGCCGCGCGCCGGTCATCAGCGGCCAGAAAAACTCCCAGACCGACACGTCGAAACTGAACGGAGTCTTTTGCAACACGCTGTCGTCGGCGCCCAACCGATAGGCCTGCTGCATCCAGCACAGACGGTTGGTCAGCGCCGAATGACGGTTGCCGGCGCCCTTGGGTTTGCCCGTGGAGCCCGAGGTGTAAATCACGTAGGCGAGATTTTCGCCATCGACCGTCACCTGCGGATCGCTCGCGGGATACCCTTGCAACTCGCCGACCGTGTCCAGCGCCAGGGTTTGTACGGTATCGGTCAGCGGCAAGCTGTCGAGCAACGCCGCCTGGGTCAGCAGCAACCGCACGCCGCTGTCTTCGATCATGTAGCGCAGGCGTTCCTGCGGATAATCCGGGTCGAGCGGGACGTAAGCGCCACCGGCCTTGAGCACCGCGAGCAGGCCGACAACCATTTCGACCGAACGCTCCAGCGCGATGCCCACCAGCGACTCCGGGCCGACGCCCATGTCGATCAGGCGATGCGCCAGGCGATTGGCCCGGGCATTGAGTTGCGCGTAGCTCAGACGCGTCTCGCCAAAGGCCAGCGCCGGGGCGTCAGGGGTTTGCGCGACTTGCGCTTCAATCAGTTGCTGGATGCTGGTGGTCAGCGGGTAGCTCGTCGCCGTGTCGTTCCAGCCTTGCAGGATCGCTTGGCACTCCTGCGCGGTGAGCATCGGCAAGTCACCGAGCGCTTGTTGCGGTTGCGCGACAAGCGCCTGCAACAATGCCAACAGATGCCGGCCCATGCGCTCGATGGTCGCGGCATCGAACAGGTCGGTAGCGTAGATCAGCGAAGCACCGAGGCCCTGCGCCGATTCGTGGGTTTCCAGCGTCAGGTCGAGTTGCGCCTGATGCGTATCCCAGCTCATCGGTTCGACATGCAACTGTTCAAGCGACGCGTTCGCCCCTTGCGCGCCGCTGGCCGTCTGGTGGTTGAACATCACCTGGAACAACGGACTGCGATTGAGGCTGCGCTCCGGCGCCAGTGCCTCGACCAATTGTTCGAACGGCAACTCCTGATGCGCCTGCGCGCCCAGCGCCGCTTGCTTGACCTGTTGCAGCAAGGCATTGAATGACAGACGCGAATCGAGCTGCGCACGCAGCACCTGGGTGTTGACGAAGTAGCCGATCAGGCCTTCGGTTTCAGTACGGTTACGGTTGGCGTTAGGCACGCCGACGCGGATATCGCCCTGCCCGCTGTAGCGATGCAAGAAAGTCTGAAACGCTGCCAACAGGACCATAAACAGCGTCACGCCTTCACGGCGGGCGATGGCTTGCAGGCCATGGTTCAACTCAGGATCGATTTGCAGGTCCAGACGCGCACCGCGGTAACTCTGCACCGCCGGCCGTGGCCGGTCCTGCGGCAATTCGAGCACCGGTTGCTCACCGCCCAGTTGCGCGACCCAGTAGGCCAGTTGCCGTTCGCGCTCACCGGCCTCCATCCAGCTGCGTTGCCACAGCGCGTAGTCGGCGTACTGGATCGGCAAGGCCGGCAGCGTCGCGGGCTGGCCGCTGCTGTAGCCGGCGTACAGGTTGATCAATTCATCGACCATCACGCGCATCGACCAGCCATCGGAAACGATGTGGTGCTGGACCAGAATCAACACATGATCCTCGGTCCCCAGCTGCAGCAGTTTTACCCGCAGCAACGGCCCATCGGCCAGATTGAACGGCTGCTGGATTTCGGCTTCGATGAGCCGTTGCAAATCGGCATCGCCGGTATCGGCGGGCAGATTCTGCCGGACGATGCTCAGCAAGGCGTCCTCGGCAATCACTTGCCGCGGGCGTTGGCCGTCGTCGACGAACACCGTGCGCAAGGTCTGATGGCGTTCGATCAGGCTGTCGAAGGCGCTTTGCAGCGCCATGACGTCAAGCATGCCACGCAGGCGCAGCGCCATCGGAATGTGATACGCGGCGCTGGTCGGCTCCAGTTGCCAGAGAAACCACTGACGTTCCTGCGCATAACTGAGGCCCAGGGTGTCGAACGCCGACTGCACTTCGGGAATCGGCAGGTTGGCCGGGGACACGCCCTCGGCAAGCATCTTGGCCAGGTATTCCTTGCGCTTTTCCAGCGGCAGGGTAATGAAACGGCGGGCAATCCGCGTGGCGACGTTAACGTCCATTCACGCGTCCTCCATTTCATCGAGCAGGTCTTCGAGCAGGCTCAGTTTCGATGCCGTGACCTGTTCGCCGTGGCCTTGCAGTTGCGCCACCAGATCGCCGAGTACCGGGTACTGGAAAATGGTTTGCGGGAGCAGCTTCATACCGAGTTCAAGTTGGATGCGCGACACAATGTTTATCACCAGCAGGGAGTGACCTCCCAGTTCAAAGAAATGGTCGGTCAGACCGACCCGATCGAGTTTCAGCACGTCACTCCAGATTGCCGCGACCTGTTGCTCCAGCTCACTGACCGGGGCGACATAGGCGCGCTGCGACTGGCTGGCATCGACCGTCGGCAGGGCCTTGCGATCGAGTTTGCCGTTGGCGGTCAGCGGCAGTTGCTCAAGCAGCAACAGGTGCGCCGGGACCATGTAGTCCGGCAGATCCTGACGCAGGCGCAGGCGCACCTGTTCGCGCCAGGCGCCCTGCTCCAGCGGATCGAGCGCTGACGCGGCGACGATAAACGCCACCAGTTGCACGCCGCCGGCCCCCGGTTGATCAAGCACCACCGCTTGGCGCACGTCTGGCAAGGCCAGCAAACGCGCTTCGATTTCGCCCAACTCGATGCGGAAACCGCGGATCTTCACTTGATGGTCGATGCGCCCCCGGTACTCAATGCGTCCGTCTGCGCAGTACCGCGCCAGGTCGCCGGTGCGGTACAACCGCTGCCCTGACGTGCCGAACGGGTTCGGCACAAAACGCAATGCACTGAGGTCGGTGCGGTTCAGATAACCGCGCGCCAGACCGGCGCCCGCCACGTGCAGTTCACCGATGCAACCCCGGGCGACCGGATTGAGATCGGCATCCAGCACGTACCACGACAGGTCGGCAATCGGCGCCCCCAACGGGCTGCCGACGGCAGTCTCAAGGTCGGCCAGCGACAATGGTCGATAGCTGACGTGCACAGTGGTTTCGGTGATGCCATACATGTTGACCAGTTGTGGCGCGCGGTCGCCGAAACGTTCGAACCATGGCCGCAGGCTCTTGACCTCCAGCGCCTCGCCGCCGAACACCACATAGCGCAGCGACGGCTGCAACCCGGGCGCCGATTCGCAGGCGACCTGCATCAGTTGCTTGAACGCCGACGGTGTCTGGTTCAGCACCGTCACCTGCTCGCGACAGAGCAAGGCATAGAAGTCCTGCGGTGAACGGCTGATGTCCTGCGGCACGACCACCAGACGCCCGCCATGCAGCAATGCACCGAAAATTTCCCAGACCGAAAAGTCGAACGCGTACGAGTGAAACAGCGTCCAGCAATCCTCAGGGCCGAACTTGAACCCGTCTTGCGTGGCCTCGATCAGACGCAGCGCATTGGCGTGGCTGAGCAACGTGCCCTTGGGCTTGCCGGTGGAACCGGAGGTGTAAATCACATAGGCCAGGTTGGCGCAGTCGACGTGGGTCTGCGGATCCTGTTCCGGCTGGCCTTCGCCGCCATCGTCCAGCGACAAACGCGTCACTTGCGGGCCGGTCGCGACGTGGTCGAGAACAGCGTGACCACTCAACAACAGCCCGATGCCGCTGTCCTCGATCATGTAGTGCAGGCGCTCGGCCGGGTATTGCGGGTCCAGCGGCAGGTAGGCGCCGCCAGCCTTGAGGATCGCCAGCAAGCCGACAATCATCTCCACAGAGCGCTCGGCTGCGAGACCGACCAGCACGTCAGCGCCGACGCCGCGCGCCATCAGCGCATGGGCCAGACGATTGGCCCGGCGGTTGAGTTCGGCATAACTTAGTTGCCGTGCGTCAAGGCTCACGGCAATCGCGCTCGGCGCCTTGCGTGCTTGCGCTTCGAACAAACGGTGCAATGGCTGCTGCGGGTTCCAGTGCTGCGGCGCCGGGTTCCAGTCGCGCAGACTCTGCTCGATCGTCGACTGTTCAAGCATCGGCAACTCGCCGATCAATTGTTGCGGCTGCCGGCAAATGCCGCGCAGCAACGCCTGCCAATCCATGGCCATGCGCGCGATGGTGGTGGCGTCAAAGAGGTCGGCGGCATACACCATCGAGGCGTGGATGCCGTCAGCCGACTCTTCGGTATTGAGGGTCAGATCGAACTGGGCCATCAAGCTGTCCCAGTTCACTTCGCTGATCTGCAGGCTGTGCAGTTGCGCCAAGGCGCTGGTGCGACGGGCCTTGGCCTGATGGTTGAACATCACCTGAAACAGTGGGCTGCGACTGAGGCTGCGCTCCGGTTGCAGCACTTCAACCAGTTGCTCGAAAGGCAAATCCTGATGGTCCTGTGCACCGAGCGCCGCTTGCCGGACTTGTTGCAGCAAATCGCTGAAACGCACCCCGCCGCTGACGTCGGCGCGCATGACCTGAGTGTTGACGAAGAAGCCGATCAGGCCTTCGGTTTCGACTCGGTTGCGGTTGGCGACGGGCACACCAACGCGGATATCGTTTTGGCCACTGTAGCGGTGCAGCAAGGTCTGGAACGATGCCAGCAAGAGCATGAACAGCGTCACGCCTTCGCGGCGGGCCACTTCGTTCAACGCGTCACTCAACGCGCCATCCAGCGCCAGTTCAAAACGTCCACCGCGCAGACTTTGCGTGGCCGGGCGGGGACGATCCAGCGGCAGTTCCAGCAGCGGTTGCTCGCCGCCCAATCGGGCCAGCCAGTAATCGAGTTGACGCTCGCGTTCGCCGGCCTCCATCCATTGGCGCTGCCACAGCGCATAGTCGGCGTACTGGATCGCCAGCGCCGGCAATTGAGGCGTGTCGCCACGGCTGTAAGCGGCGTACTGCGCAATCAGCTCATCGACCATCAACTGCATCGACCAGCCATCGGAGACGATGTGGTGCTGGACCAGCACCAGCACATGGTCGTCAGCGCTCAGTTGCAGCAATGTGGCGCGCAGCAACGGACCTTGTTGCAGGTCGAACGGCCGGCTGATCTCGGCTTCGACCCGTGCCTTGAGGGCGGCGGCGTCGCTGTTGGCGGCCAGGCTGTGGGTTTCGATCGCCAGGCTGAACGGCGCCAGAATCGATTGGCGAGTGCCGTCGGCGTCTTGCAGGAACTGCGTGCGCAGGCTTTCGTGACGCTCGATCAGTGTGTCGAAACTGCGTTGCAGCGCGGGCTGGTCCAGCGGCCCGCGCAGGCGCAGCGCGGTCGGAATGTGATAGGCAGAACTGTGGCGGTCCATGTGCCACAGGAACCATTGGCGTTCCTGGGCGTACGACAACGGCAGCGGTGCGCCGCGTTGCACCGCCACCAGCGGCGGTTGCTGCGCTGCCTTTTGCGCCTCGCTCAGATACGCGCAAAAGGCGCCGAGGGTGTTGTGTTCGAACAGCGCCTTGAGCGGCACGTCGCGCTGCAAGGTCTGGCGCACCCGTGACAGCACTTGAGTGACCAACAGCGAATGGCCGCCAAGCTCAAAAAAGTTGTCGCTCATCCCTACGCGTTCAAGCTTGAGTACCTCGGCCCAGATCTGCGCCGTTTGCCGTTCCAGTTCGCTGACCGGCGCAACATAACGTTGCTGCATCAGACTGGCGTCGGGCTTGGGCAGACCTTTGCGGTCGACCTTGCCATTCGGCGTCAGGGGAATCTGCTCGAGCACCAGCAAGTACGCCGGAACCATGTAATCCGGCAGGCTGCGCTTGAGGCTGGTGCGAATCTGCTCACGCCAGGCACTTTCCTGCGAGGCGTCAACGGTTTGCGCGGCGACGACGTAACCAACCAGTTGCGCGCCGTTCGGGCCGTCCTGCGCCAGTACCACCGCCTCGCGCACCGAATCGAGCGCCATCAGCCGCGCTTCGATCTCGCCCAGCTCGATGCGAAAACCGCGCACCTTGACCTGGTTGTCGACCCGCCCCTGATAATCGAATACACCATCGGCCCGCAGACGCACCTGATCGCCACTGCGGTACAGGCGCGCGCCCGGTTCGCCGAACGGGTCCGGGACGAACCGCTCGGCAGTCAGCGCCGCACGGTCCAGATAACCACGGGCGATGCCATAGCCGCCCAGGTACAACTCGCCTGCCACACCTTGCGGCACCGGGTTGAGTTCGGCGCTGAGCACCCAGGTGCTGCGCTCGCCGACGCGCTGGCCGATGGGCGCATACGCCGCCCCGCAGGCGGTATCGCGATCGGCTTTCCACAGCAGCGGCGTGACCACGGTTTCGGTCGGGCCGTAACCGTTGATGATGTGTTGCGGCGCCAGGGCGCGACGCACGCGCTCGAAGCTGTCGTTCGGCACCGCGTCACCGCCGAAGCAGTAGATGCGCACCTTCGGCGGATGGCCTTCGCTCTCGGCGAACTCCGCCAACTGCTGCAAATAAGCCGGAGGGAACGCGACAACGGTGACGCCGTGACGCAGCATCGCGCGGTAAGTCTGCTCGGCGGTCCACAGACTGTCGTCACGCAACAACAGGCTTGAACCGTGGGTCAGTGGTGTTATCCAGCGCTCATGCGCGCCGTCGAACGCGAACGACATGAAATGCAGTTCGCAATCGTCCGGGGTCATCGCATAGCGCTGACCGATCGCCTGGCAATGCATGGCCAGCGGACCATGGTCCACGCAGACACCTTTGGGCTGACCGGTCGAACCCGAGGTGTAAATCACGTACGCCAGGCTGTGTTCGTGCACCTCGACCGCCGGCGCCGTATCGGGAAATTCGCCGGTGTCCAGGGTATCGAGGCAAAGGTTCGGCAAACCCGCCGGCAACGGCAACTGAGTGATCAGGCTGGAGTCGGTGAGCAACAGCGCCATTCCCGAGTCGTCAATCAAATAGGCCAGACGCTCGCGCGGGTAACTGGCATCCAGCGGCACATAGGCCGCACCGGCCTTGAGCACCGCCAGCATTGCCACGAACATCTGCGCACTGCGCGGCAACGCAATGCCGATGCGCACTTCCGGCCCCGCGCCGGCGATTTGCAGACGCCATGCCAGGCGATTGGCTGCCGCGTCCAGTTCGGCAAAACTCATTTGCTGCTCGCCACAACGCACCGCCACGGCGTGCGGCTGGCTCGCGGCGATGCGGGCAAAGCGTTGGTGCACCGCCAGCCGCTCCATCGGCAGCAACGCATTGCTCTGTTGCAGTTGCGCGAACTCGTCGCGGCTGAGCATCGGCAACTCGCCAATGCGCTGACCACTGTCGGCCACGATGCCGGCCAGCAGGTTCTGCCAGTGCTCGGCCATGCGTGCGATGGTCTTGGCTTCGAACAAGTCGGTGGCAAACACCAAAGAGGCGCTGAGGCCCGCGGCGGATTCATACGTGTCGAGGGTCAGGTCGAACGGCGCGGTGTGGCTGTCCCAACGCACCGGCTCGACGCTCAGCCCCGGCATTTGCAGCGGTTTGTGCGTGGCCGGCGCTGCGGTCTGGTGATTGAACATCACCTGGAACAACGAACTGCGGCTGAGGCTGCGGGTCGGCGCCAGCGCTTCGACCAATTGCTCGAACGGCAAATCCTGATGTGCCTGGGCGCCGAGCGCGTGCTGCTTGACCTGCTGCAATAGTTCGCGGAACGGCAGCTGCTCGTCGAGCTCGGCACGCAACACCTGGGTGTTGACGAAGAAGCCGATCAGACCGGCAGTTTCGCTGCGATTGCGGTTGGCAATCGGCACGCCGACGCGAATGTCGCCCTGACCACTGTAGCGATGCAACAGGGTCTGGAACGACGCCAGCAACAACATGAACAAGGTCACGCCTTCGCGCCGGGCAACCTCCTGAAGTCCTTTGCTCAAGGCCGGTGGCAAGTCACAATCGAGGCTGCCACCGCGCAAACTCTGGCTCGCCGGACGCGGATGGTCCAGCGGCAACTCCAGCACCGACGCCTCGCCAGCGAGGCGCTCGGTCCAATACGCCAATTGTCGCGCGCGCTCGCCCGCCTCCATCCAGCTGCGCTGCCATAGCGCATAGTCGGCGTACTGGATCGGCAGCGGCGCCAACGTCAACGCGTGGCCGCGACTGAGCCCGGCATACAACTGGATCAGCTCATCGACCATGATTTGCATCGACACGCCGTCGGAAACGATGTGGTGCTGCACAGCGACCAACACATGTTCCGCGGGTGCCACGCGCAACACGCGAATCCGTAGCAGTGGCCCTTGCAGCAGATCGAACGGCTTAGCAATTTCCGCCTGGATCAGCGCCTTCAACGCAGCGTCGTCAATGCCCTGCACATCCTGCACCGGCAATGCCAGTTCAAACGGCGCCTGAATACCTTGCAGCACCCGGCCCTGTTCGTCGAGAACGAAGCCGGTACGCAGGCTTTCGTGACGCTCGATCAGTGCCGCGAAGCTTGCCTGCAATGCCGGCAGGTCCAGCGCCCCGCGCAGACGCAGGGCGGTGGGAATGTGATAAGCGGCGCTGTGCGGCTCCATCTGCCAGAGGAACCACTGCCGCTCCTGGGCATAGGAAAGCAACAGGGGCTCGTCGGCACCACGCCGGAAGACCGGGGCGATGCCATAGAGGTTGACTCCCTGTTTGCCCAGTAGAATCGCCAGCGCCTTGCGTTTCTCGGGAGAAAGCGCGCCTACCGATTCAATCAACTCCTGCATGCCGTGGTCCTCGTTAGGAAATCAGTTTTTCAAGTTCATCTGCTGATAAACGATTGAGAGCCTCCAAGGATTTAGCCAAAACATCATGAACGGGCTGCGAATCGGGTTGCAGGGCTTGTACCGCCTCGCTGAAAGCCGCCAGATCGGCACTGCCGAACAGGCTCGCCAGCGGGATTTCGACACCCAGCACCTCGCGCAGACGCAGCACCACCTGAGTCGCCAGCAGCGAATGGCCGCCCAGCTCGAAGAAGTTGTCGCTGAGGCTGACCCGCTCAAGTTTCAGCACCTCGCCCCAGACTCCGGCGATTTGCTGCTGGAGTGGACTGACGGGCGCCACGTAGGCGTTCTGCAACAGTTGCGCGTCGGGTGGCGGCAGGGCACGGCGATCCAGTTTGCCGTTCGCGGTCAGCGGCAGGCTGTCGAGCAACAGCAGGTGCGCAGGCACCATGTAGTCCGGCAGATTGCCCTTGAGTGCCAGACGCACCCGCTCACGCCAGGCGCCCTGCTCTGCCGGCTCGACCGGTTGCGCCGTGACGAGGTACGCCACCAGTTGCACGCCGCCAGCGCCCGGCTGATCAAGGACCACAGCTTGACGAACGCCCGGCACGGCAAGCAGTTGCGCCTCGATTTCACCCAGCTCGATACGGAAGCCACGAATCTTGACCTGATGGTCGATGCGCCCGCTGTATTCGATCCGCCCATCGGCGCAATAGCGCGCCAGGTCGCCGGTGCGATACAAGCGTTCGCCATTCTCGCTGAACGGGTTCGGCACGAAACGCAGGGCGCTGAGGTCGGCGCGGTTCAGATACCCCCGCGCCAGACCGGCACCGCTGACGTGCAATTCACCGATGCAACCCTTGGCGACCGGATTGAAATCGGCATCCAGCACGTACCAGGACAAGTCCGCTATCGGCTCACCCAACGGACTGCCCGCCTCGTTGTGCAAGTCCGCCAGCGACAGCGGCCGATAAGTGACGTGCACGGTGGTTTCGGTGATGCCGTACATGTTGATCAGTTGCGGCGCGCTGTCACCGAAGCGCTCGAACCATGGACGCAGGCTTTTGACCTCCAGCGCTTCGCCGCCGAACACCACATAGCGCAGCGCCAGTTCTGCGCTCTGCCGGGAGTCGGTCGCCACCTGCATCAGTTGCTTGAATGCCGAAGGCGTCTGGTTGAGGACGGTGATTTGCTCGCGGCAGAGCAAGTCGTAGAACGCCTGGGGCGAGCGGCTCACCGCGTGCGGCACGATCACCAGACGCCCGCCGTGCAGCAGCGCGCCGAAGATTTCCCAGACCGAGAAGTCGAACGCGTAGGAGTGGAACAGGGTCCAGCGGTCTTCGGCGCCGAAGTTGAACCCGCGCTCGGTGGCCGCGAACAGGCGCAATACCTGTTGGTGCGCGAGCAGCGTGCCTTTCGGTTTGCCCGTGGAACCGGAGGTGTAAATCACATAAGCGAGGTTGTCACTGTCGACCGCCACCTGCGGATCGCTTGCCGGGTAACCGTTGCCCGCCTCGCCCAACAGCAAGGTCTGGACGTTGTCCGGCAAGGTCAGATGCGCCAGCACGCCCGGTTGCATCAATAGCAGGCTGATGCCGCTGTCCTCGACCATGTACTGCAACCGTTCCGCCGGGTATTGCGGATCCAGCGCCAGGTAAGCGCCGCCAGCCTTGAGGATCGCCAACATGCCGACGATCATCTCGATCGAGCGCTCGGCCGCCAGGCCCACCAGCACGTCCGGGCCGACACCGCGCTCGATCAGCGCATGGGCCAGACGGTTGGCGCGGCGGTTCAGCTCGGTGTACGTCAGTTGCTGTTCGTCGAGGCTCAGTGCAATGGCATCGGGCGCGCGCTGCGCCTGCGCGCTGATCAGCTGATGCAGGCTGGCGGTCTGCGGGAACGTCGCGCTATTGCGGTTCCAATCGCGCAGCACTGCTTGCTGCTGCGCGGCATCCAGCAGGTGCACGTCGCCGACCCGCTCTGCTGCCGATGCGCAACTCAATTGCAGCAACAACTGCTGCATGTGCCCGGCCATCTGCTCAATGACCGCCGCGCTGAAATGCCGCCGTGCGTAGGCAAATTCCAGCGACAGCGTGTCGCCCAGATCGACCAGCACGGTCAGCGGCAGGTTGGTCTGTTCATGGCTCGACACCTGACCGAAGCGCATGCCTGGCGGCGCGCCCTTATCCAGTGCCGCCGACACCGGGTAGTTCTCGAACACCAGCAGGCTGTCGAACAACCCTTCGCCGCCCTGACCGGCCCAGCGCTGGATATCGAACAATGGCGTGTGTTCGTACTCGCGCAATGCCAGGTTTTGCGACTGCAAGGCCTGCAGCCACGTGCCCAGCGCTTGTTCCGGACGCGGCGCGGCGATCACCGGCAAGGTGTTGATGAACAACCCGACCTGATGCTCGACACCCGGCAAATCTGCCGGGCGCCCCGACACGGTTGCGCCGAACGCCACGGCCGACTGACCGGTGTAGCGCTGCAACAGCAACAGCCACGCGCCTTGCACGACGGTGTTGAGCGTGACTTTGTGGTGGCGGGCAAACTCGCTCAGGCGACGTGTCTGCTGAGGGTCGAGCAGTTGCGTGTGACGGCCCTGGCCGCTGTCCTGCGCCGACGCGCCGTCAGCCCAGACGCGGGCAAGCAAGGTCGGTTCATCAAGCAGGCTCAGTTGGGTTTTCCAGAAGGTTTGCGCGGCCTGCGCATCCTGGCGTTGCAGCCAGCCGATGTAGTCACGGTAACGGCCGACGCGGTTCGGCAACGCCTGACCGCTGTAGCGTTGCAGCACTTCGCCGAGCAACTGCGAATTGCTCCAGCCGTCCATCAGGATGTGGTGGCTGGTGTAGATCAGTTCATGGCAATCGTCGGCCGTGCGCACCAGCAGCAGACGCAGCAGCGGCGCCACGCTCAGATCGAAGCCGTGCGCGCGCTCGGCGCTGGCCAGATCCTCGAGCGCTTGCGCCTGCCCGGCCTGCCCGCGCCAGTCCTGCACGCTGAACGGCAACAGCGCCTGACGCTGCACCACTTGCACCGGTTGTGCTTGCTCGCCGGTCCAGATGAAACCGCTGCGCAGCACCTCGTGGGCCTGCACCGTAGCTTGCCAGGCGTCACGGAAACGCTCGACATCGAGGCCGTGCACGCTGACGCGCATCTGGTTGATGTAGTCGCCGCTGCCTTCGGCGAACAGGCTGTGGAACAGCATGCCCTGCTGCATCGGCGACAGTGGATAGAGGTCTTCGACGTCGCGGGCGACCAGCGCCAACCCGTCCAGTTGCGCCTGTTGCAGCGGCGCCAGCGGGAAGTCCGACGGCGTAAAGCCGCCGTTGACAGGGTTCACGCAATGCGCAATGAGCAGGCTCAACTCGGTGGCGTAGTCATCGGCCAGACGCTGGACGGTGGCTTCGTCGAACATTTCGCGACTGAAGCTCCAGTCCAGGCTCAATTCGCCGCCATACACCTGACCGTTGAGCGACAGCCAGTTGCTCAGCGGTGCGCTGGCGCTTTGCTCGGCGCCGGCCTTTTCGGCGCTCGGCACAAACAACGCGCGCTCATCGAACTGACTGTCGAACTGGCCGAGGTAGTTGAAGGTGATCCGCGGCATCGCCAGCTCGGCGAGGGCGGCCCGCGCCGGGGCATCGCCCAAATGACGCAAGACGCCGAACCCCAGGCCTTTGTTCGGCACGTTGCGCAGTTGCTCCTTGATTGCCTTGATCGAGTCGTCGAGACGCTCCTGCGGGGTCAGGCGCAGGGGGAACAGGCTGGTGAACCAGCCGACGGTACGGGTCAGGTCGATGTCATCGAACAGTTCTTCGCGGCCATGGCCTTCGAGCTGGATCGAGGTCGCCGGTTGCCCGGTCCAACGGCAGATCACGCGCGCCAGCGCGGTCAGCAGCAG
Organism: Pseudomonas sp. SWRI99; assembly: GCF_014270125.1. Classification (NCBI taxonomy): domain Bacteria; kingdom Pseudomonadati; phylum Pseudomonadota; class Gammaproteobacteria; order Pseudomonadales; family Pseudomonadaceae; genus Pseudomonas; species Pseudomonas sp. SWRI99. The sequence continues at coordinate 25,244 of NZ_JABWQR010000026.1, forward strand.
GTCGTTGACTTGCGTGCGATAAGCGCTCGGCGCGTCTTGCAGCAGTTGCCGGGTCAGCCCCGCATCAAGGCGACTCTGCACGACCATGGCATGGCGGTTTTCCAGGCTGCCGGCCGGGTTATCACACGGCAGTTCGGCCAATGCGCCTTGCGCCTGCCAGTAAGCGAGTTCGGCCTGCAACGGCGCGGTCTCGGCGTACTGTTGCAGGCGCTCGGCGAACGCCTTGAAGGCGCTGGTCTTGAGCGGCAGTTGCACCGTTTGCCCGGCCAGATGCTGGCCGTACGCGGTCTGCAAATCTTCCAGCAGAATGCGCCACGACACACCGTCGACCGCCAGGTGGTGAATGACCAGCAGCAAACGCTGTGAACCGTCGGCCATCCGTGCCAGCACCGCACGCAGCAAGGGCCCGCGCTCGATGTCCAGTGAGCGCTGGGCTTTGTCGCCCAAGGCGTCGAGCGCCGTTGCGTCGGCGACATCCGCCTGCCACAGCACACCGTCCTGCCAGTCCGCCGGCAAATGCAGCGCGTCCCAGCCATGCGTGGCCTGTTCGAAACTCAGGCGCAACGCATCGTGATGCTCCAGCAACGCCAGCAAGGCGCGCTCCAGCGCCGGGGCATCCAGCGCTTGCGCCGGACGCAACAGCAATGACTGGTTCCAGTGCGAACGCTGGGCAATCGCCTGGGCAAAGAAATCATGCTGAATCGGCAGCAACGGCGTTGCGCCGCGCACCGGTCCCTGATCGATCAGCGCCACGGCCTCGGACTGCTGCGCCACGCGCACCAGACCTTGTACGGTCTGATGCTGGAACAACGCCTTGGCACTGAAGTGAATCCCCGCCGCACGCGCCCGGCTGACCACTTGAATCGACACGATCGAGTCGCCGCCGAGTTCGAAGAAGTTATCGGTGACGCCCACTTGCGCCAGCTTGAGCACGTCTTGCCAGATCGTGACCAGCGCCTGTTCCAGCGCATTGCGCGGCGCCACATACGTGGCTGGCGCGGCGCTGAAATCCGGCGCCGGCAAGGCTTTGCGGTCGAGCTTGCCGTTCGGCGTCAGCGGCAGTTGCTCAAGGAACATCAACTGCGCCGGCAGCATGTAGTCCGGCAGGGTTTCCTTGAGCCAGTCACGCAACGTCTCATCCAGTGAGGCTACCTGCGGATCCGCCTTGCTCACCACATAACCGACCAGTTGCGTGCCGGTGTGGCCTTCACGCGCAACGACCACCGCTTCGTGAACATCGGCGTGGGCCAGCAGGCGTTTTTCGATTTCGCCAAGTTCGATACGAAAACCGCGGACTTTGATCTGGTGATCGACGCGACCGAGGTATTCGATCTGACCGTCAGCCTGATAACGCACCAGGTCCCCGGTGCGATACATGCGCTCGCCCGTGCGGCTGAACGGATTCGGCAGATAACGCTCGGCCGTCAGGTCAGGGCGCAGCAAGTAACCCCGGGAAAGACCCGCGCCGGCCAGGAACAACTCGCCGACGACTCCCAACGGCACTGGCTGCAGACGGGCATCAAGCACGAAACTGTCGGTGCCGGCCAACGGCCGACCGATGCTCGGCTGGCCACCGGCTTCGCGCCGCACATAGGTCGAGTACGTGGTGTCTTCCGACGGGCCATACAAGTCGTAGACGTGTTGCAGCGTCGGCTGGCTGTACAAGGCATCGACCAGCGATTGTTTCAGCGGCTCGCCCGCAAGGTTGATGATGCGCACGCTCGGCGGGATCTGCCCGGCCTGATGCAGCGCAGCAATTGCCGACGGCACGGTGTTGATCAGGCTGACCCGATCACGCGCCGGCAGGTCCGGCAGTTCCAGCGCGTTTTGCGCGAGGACGAAGAAGCCGCCACCGGCGAGGGTCACAAACAGTTCCCACACTGACAGGTCGAAGCAGATCGACGTCGAGGCCAGTACCCCTTGCAGATCCTCCCGGGTGTAAACGCCGTGGGCCCACTGAATCAGCGCCGCCGCATTGCGATGGGTGATCGCCACGCCTTTGGGCTTGCCCGTGGAACCGGAAGTGTAAATCACGTAGGCAAGGTTATCCGGGCTGCTGAGCGCCGGCAGATTGTCGACGGGCGACAGATCATCGGCCTCGGCAGTCACCGCCAACACACGCAGGCCCGGCGCCGCGAGCGCAGCCAACGGCGCGTCGGCGCCCACCAACAACAGCACCGCCCGGCTGTCTTCGAGCATGTAGCTCAGGCGTTCGGTCGGGTAGCTCGGGTCGAGCGGCACATAGGTACCACCGGCCTTGAGCACGGCCAGCAGCGCAACAATCATCTCCACCGAGCGCGGCAAGGCCACGCCGACCCGCACTTCGGCAGCGACGCCCAGCTCGCGCAGTTGCACGGCCAGACGATTGGCGCGGTTATTCAACTGTGCATAGCTCAGTTGCTGTTCACCGAAAATCATCGCCAATGCCTGTGGCGTCGCCGCCACTTGCGCCTCGACCAGCGCTGGTACGGTGAAATCGGTCGGCTGCGGCAGCTCCAGGCTGTTCCAGTCAGCCAGCATCAATTGCTGTTCGGCAGCATCGAGCAACGGCAAATCGCCAATTGCTCGCGACGCGTCCTGACTCACGGCGCGCAGCACATTGAGCCAGTGCCGCGCCAGTTGCTCGATCGTTTGATGCTTGAACAGGTCGGTGGCGTACGTCAGCGATGCCGCCACACCGCCCTGCACCTCGGCGGTGTCCAGCGTCAGGTCGAACTGTGCCGCGGCGCTGTCCCAGGCAACCCCTTCCATCTGCAAACCGGCCAGGCCGACGGGCTGATGCTGAAGGTTCTGGTGATTGAACAGCACCTGGAACAACGGGCTGTGGCTCAGGCTGCGCTGCGGTTGCAGCGCATCCACCAGTTGCTCGAACGGCAAATCCTGATACGCCTGGGCCTCCAGCACGGAATGCCGAACCTGTTGCAGCAACTGCTCGAAACCGTGGTCTGGCGCGATCTCGGCGCGCTGCACCTGGGTATTGACGAAGAAACCGATCAGTCCCTCGGTCTCCAGGCGATTACGGTTGGCCACCGGCACGCCGACGCGAATGTCGCGCTGGCCGCTGTAGCGGTGCAGCAAAGTCTGGAACGAGGCCAGCAGAAGCATGAACAGCGTCACGCCTTCGCGCTGTGCCAGGGCGTCAAGCGCGGACACCAGATCGGCCGGCAGTGCGAAGTCAAAACGTGCACCACGGAAACTCTGCTGCGCCGGACGCGGGAAGTCGAACGGCAGCTCCAGCACCGGTTGCTCGCCACCCAGGCGATCACGCCAGTAGGCCAGTTGCCGAGCGCTTTCGCCGTCATTCATCCATTGACGCTGCCACGCCGCGTAGTCGGCGTACTGCAAGGTCAGTGGCGCCAACTGCACATCGCGCGCCTCGCTGAAACCGGCGTACAGACGCACCAGTTCATCGACCATGACTTGCATCGACCAGCCATCGGAAATGATGTGGTGGGCGGTGATGACCAGGACGTGGTGCTCGCTGGACAACTCCAGCAACAGCACGCGCAATAACGGCCCCTGGAGCAGATCGAACGGCCGCTGGATTTCGGCCTCGACCCGCGCCTTCAGCGCTGCAGAACTGCTCCGAGAATCAAAAAGCGCCCGCTCGATGATTATCCGTTCGGTCGGGCGAATGACTTGCAGGGTCTGCGTCGGTTGCTCGACAAACACCGTGCGCAGCGATTCGTGGCGCGCCACCAGCGCCTGAAGAGCCTGATCCAGCGCGCCAACATTCAAGTGCCCGCGCAGGTGCAACGCGGTCGGCACGTGGTACGCCGCGCTGTCCGGCTCCAGTTGCCAGAGGAACCACTGACGTTCCTGGGCAAACGACAAGGGCAGCGGCTGGCCACGCTCCAGCGCGACCATCGGCAGCACATGGCTGGTTTGCAGCGCCGCGCAGGCCTGGGCAAAAGCGCCGAGGCTCGGCTGCTCGAACAACACCCGCAACGGCACGTCGAGTTCCAGTTCATGGCGCACCCGGGAAATCACTTGGGTCGCCAGCAAGGAATGACCGCCGCGCTCGAAGAAGTGATCGTCCAGCCCCACCGGCGCTACGTGCAGCACCGCCTCCCAGATCGCCGCCAACTGTTGTTGCAGTGCGGTTTTCGGCGCTACGTAAGCGTATTGGCTTTGACTCAGGTCGACCTTCGGCAACGCTTTGCGATCGAGTTTGCCGTTGTTATTCAACGGCAACGCCGCCAGCAGTACCAGATGCGCCGGCACCATGTATTCCGGCAGGGATTGACGCAGCGTGGTTTTCAACTGGTCGAGCCATGCCGTTTGTGCCAGCGGGTCGTCCGCCAGCCGAGCCGGCTCGGTCGCGACGACATAGGCCAGCAATTGCGCGCCGCCGGCGCCGTCCTGAGCCACCACAGCCGCTTCGCGCACCTGATCAAGCGCTTGCAGGCAGGCTTCGATTTCGCCCATTTCGATGCGGAAACCGCGGATTTTCACCTGGTGGTCGATGCGCCCGACGTATTCCAGTGCACCGGCCGCGTTGTAGCGTGCCAGATCGCCGCTGCGATACAGGCGCGCGCCCGGCTCGCCGCCGAACGGGTCCGGCAGGAAACGCTCGGCGGTCAGCGCCGGGCGGTCGAAATAGCACTGCGCCAGACACGCTTGCGCGCCGATGTACAGTTCGCCGACGCCTTCGGCCGCAAGCAACTCGCCCGCCGCATCCAGCACATACAACGCGCGTCCCGCCGTGGCCTGACCAATCGGAATACCGAAGGTGTCGCTGGCATCTTGCAGACGGCATTCATGCACGCTGGACACCACCGTCGCCTCGGTCGGACCGTAGGTATTGAGCAGCCGCACATGGCCCAGACCCGCGGCGTGCCACAGGCGCAAGCCCTCGACGGACATCGCCTCGCCACCGACGTGAACCTGACGCAGCTGACCCAGCCCGGCCACGCGGCCATTGGCACATTCGCGCGCCAGCAAATACCAGTACGCCGCCGGCAAGTCGGCGAGTGTCACCTGGTGCGCGACGATTGCAACGGCCATCTGGCCGACATCCCACGGCTCGTCGCCGCGCATGACCAGCGCCGCGCCGACACACAGCGGCGGGTAGCACTGCTCGACGAAACCGTCGAAGCTGAAGGTCGCGAATTGCAGCACGCGATCTTCGGCGGTCAGTTGCGAATACTCGGCGGCGGTCTGACAGAACTCGCGCAGTGCACCGTGATCGATCGCCACGCCTTTGGGTTGCCCGGTCGAGCCGGAGGTGTAGATGACGTACGCGAGGTCCGCCGCGACTGCCTGGTTGTCTGGATCGGTGTCGGCATAAGCGGCCAGCTCAGCCTGCAGATCGCCAAGGCTCAGACGCGTCAGCGTGGTCGGCAGCGGCAGGTCAGCCAGCAAATCGGATTCGCACAGCAACAGATCGAGACGGCTGTCACTGATCATGTAGGCGAGGCGTTCAGCCGGGTATTGCGGATCGAGCGGTACGTACGCCGCAGCGCTTTTCAGTACCGCCAGCAGGCTGACGATCAACTGCGGCCCGCGACGCATCGCCAGGCCAATGCGCTGGCCGGGCGCGACGCCAAGCGCCAGCAAGCGATGGGCCAGGCGGTTGGCCTGCGCGTTCAATTCGCCGTAGCTCAGCTGTTGCTCGCCGACTTGCAATGCCAACGCGTGAGGCGTCGCGGCCGCCTGGGCGGCAAAGCGTTGGTGCACCAGCGCTTCGCTGCGCAGTTGCAGCGTCAGCGGTTGACTGGCGGCCAGCACCTGCGCGCGCCCCGCATCGTCCAGCAGCTGCAACGCGCCGAGACGGATGTCAGGGGTCGCAACCATTTGCGCCAGCAAGTGCTGCAGATTGGCGCTCAACTGCGCCACTTGCGCGGCACTGAAACGCGCGGTGTCGTAGCTGAATTCCAGGCTCAGGCCGGCGGCCAGCTCGATGCCCAGGGTCAGCGGGTAGTGGGTGCGTTCGTGGTTGTGCAGGTCGCCGAAGGACAACCCGGCCGGCGCGCCGCGCTTGAGCGCTTCGGCCACCGGGAAGTTTTCGAATACCAACAGGCTGTCGAACAGCGCTGTACCTTGGTGCCCGGCCCAACCCTGAATATCGTAGAGCGGCACATGTTCAAACTCGCGCATGCTCAGGTTCTGCGCCTGCAACTCGCCGAGCCACTGGCCCAGTGGTTGGTCCGGCGCTGCGCCGCAGACCATCGGCAGCGTATTGATGAACAGCCCCAGCTGTTGCTCGATGCCCGGCAATGCCGCCGAACGACCGGCAACCGTGGCGCCAAACGCCACGTAATCCTGACCGGTATAGCGTTGCAGCAACAGCGCCCACGCCGCTTGCATCACGGTGTTCAGGGTGACTTTGTGCTGGCGGGCGAAATCCGCCAGCTCGCGAGTGGCGGCCTCATCGAGCGCAACGATCAGCTCTTCACTGCCCTGCCCGGCAACCGGTGGGCGCAAGGCTTCGGCGAGCAGCGTCGGCGTGTGCAACGGCGCCAGCGCGGCCGTCCAGAACTGCTCTCCCGCGCTGGCCGATTGTTGCTGCAACCAGCCGAGGTAATCGCGGTATTGGCCCAGCGGTTTGCCCGGCGCTTGCCCGGCGTAGTGCTGGATCACTTCGGCGAGCAATTGGGCGTTGCTCCAGCCGTCCATAAGGATGTGATGACTGGTGTAGATCAGGTGCCAGGCGTGCGCACCGCTACGCACCAATTGCAGACGCAACAGCGGCGCGGCGCTCAGCTCGAAACCCCGCTCGCGCTCGGCATCGGCCAAGGCATCAAGGTCGGCATCGGTCTGCTCGATCACTTGCAATGGCAGCTCGACCTGCCGATGAATCGCCTGATGCGCGCTGTGCAGGCCCTGCCAGTGAAAACTGCTGCGCAGAATGTCATGACGCGCGAGCGCCGCTTGCCAGGCTGCGCTGAAACGCACGAGGTCGAGGCCGTTGATGTCCAGGCGCAACTGGTTGATGTAGGCGCCAACCTGCGGCTCGTACAAGGTGTGGAACAGCATGCCCTGCTGCATCGGCGACAGTGGATACAGGTCTTCGATCTCCGGCAGCGTCAGCGGTAACTCGTCGAGTTGCTGCTGGGTCACGCTGGCCAGCGGGAAGTCAGACGGTGTCGCCTGGCCGGCCGGGGTCTGGCAGCAATGGTCGATCAGCGCCTTGAGTTCGTCGGTATAAGCACTGGCCAATGTTGCGATGGTCGCGGCATCGAACATCTGCTCGCTGAAACCCCATTGCAGGGCGAGTTCGCCGCCATACACCTGGCCTTCGACGGTCAGCCAGTTGGCCAGCGGCGCCTGCTCGTCCTGCGCCGTACCGCTGCGTTCGCGGGCCGGTTCCCAGAGCGCAGCCTCGTCGAACTGGCGATCAAACTGGCCGAGGTAATTGAAGGTGATGCGCGGCGGCGTCAGCGCGGCGAGCGACTGCTGCACCGCTGGCTCACCGAGGTAACGCAGCACGCCATAACCCAAGCCTTTGCCGGGCACCGCACGCAGTTGCTCCTTGATCGACTTGATTGAGGCCGACAGGCTATCGAGCGGTTGCAGGCTGACCGGAAACAGACTGGTGAACCAACCCACGGTGCGGGTCAGGTCGAGATCATCGAACAAGTCTTCGCGGCCATGCCCTTCCAGCTGGATCAGTGCCGAGGGCTGACCGCTCCAGCGGCAAATGACTCGCGCCAGAGCAGTCAGCAACAAGTCATTGACCTGGGTGCGATAAGCCGCCGGCGCGGTTTGCAGCAGTTGCCGGGTGAGGTCGCTGTCCAGGCGCACTTCGATTTTCTGCCCGAAACGGTTTTCCAGGCTGCCGTCGGCGCGGTCGCATGGCAACTCGGCCGCCGCCGTTTGTTGCTGCCAGTACGGCACCTGCGAACTCAGTTGCGGCAGGTATTCATGCAGGTGTTCAGCCCACGCCTGATAAGCGCTGGTCCGCGCTGGCAGCACCACGCCGCCGCCACTTTCCAGCTGCGTGCAGGCCTGCTGCAAATCTTCCAGCAGGACGCGCCAGGAAACACCGTCGACCGCCAGGTGGTGGATCACCAGCAACAGGCGTTGTGTGTTGTCGGCCATCTGCACCAGCAGCGGCCGCAACAACGGACCGGCGTGCAGATCAAGGCTGCGTTGCGCCTCATCGCACAATGTGGCGAGTGTGGCGGCGCTGTCCGCCTGGCGCTGCCACAAGCCGGATTCGCTGACGGTCTCGGCATAGGCCTGCTGCCAGCCTTGCGCGGTTTCAGTGAAACGCAGACGCAATGCGTCGTGCTGGTTGAGCAGCTGCGTCAGCGCGCGCTCCAGGACATCGGCCCGCAGGGTTTGCCGTGGAGTCAGCAACAGCGACTGGTTCCAGTGTCCACGCACCGCCATCGGTTGATCGAAAAAATGATGCTGCACTGGCGTCAGCTGCACCGCGCCAGTGGCGGGAGCCTGCTCTTGAGTGGTTTGCTGGTCGAACGTGGCGACCAGCGCCAGACTGCGCACGGTCTGGTACTGGAACACATCGCGCGGGCTCAGGCGAATGCCGGCCTGGCGGGCGCGGCTGACCACCTGGATCGAAATGATCGAGTCACCGCCGAGCTCGAAAAAGTTGTCGTCCAGGCCGATTCGTTCAGCGCCCAACACTTGCTGCCAAATCACCGCGAGGGCTTTTTGCAGGTCGTCCTCAGGTTCGATAAATGCCTGCTGAACCGCCGCTTCCGGCTCCGGCAAGGCACGGCGATCGAGCTTGCCGTTGGCGGTTACCGGCAGTTTCAGCAGCGGCATGAAATACGTCGGCACCATGAATTCCGGCAGGCCGGCGAGCAGCCACGCCTTCAGGGCTGGCTGCCATTGCGCGTCCGGCTCGGCGTCAGCGAGCACCAGATACGCGACCAGATGCTTGCCGCCCTGCACCAGGACCACCGCCTCGCGCACCGATGGATGTTGCATCAGCCGGGTTTCGATTTCGCCCAGTTCAATGCGCAAACCGCGCAGCTTGACCTGATGGTCGAGACGGCCCAGGTATTCGATCACGCCATCGGCGCGTTGGCGCACGCGGTCACCGGTACGGTACAACCGCGCGCCAGCATGGAACGGGCACGGCACAAAACGCTCGGCGGTGAGCGCCGGACGCCGATGGTAACTGCGTGCGAGACCCGCACCACCCAGGTACAACTCGCCGGCCACACCGGCCGGCACCGGGGACAATTGTGCATCCAGCACATGGGTGCGCAGGTTGGCGATCGGCTCGCCAATCGGCACGCTGTCGGCGCCCTCGTCGACGCAGGTCCAGTGAGTCACGTCGATCGCCGCTTCGGTCGGGCCGTAAAGGTTGTAGAGCCTGGCTTGCGGCAGCTTGGCGAACACTTGCAACTGCGCGTCCAGCGGCAGCGCTTCACCGCTGCAAACGATGCGTTTGAGACTGCTGCACGCCACGACGCCCGGCTCGTGAATAAACGCCTGGAGCATCGACGGGACGAAGTGCAGCGTGGTGATGTGATGTCGGCCGATGGTCTCGATCAGCCGCGCCGGCTCACGGTGCTCGCCCGGCGCCGCCACCACCAGACGCGCGCCGCTCATCAATGGCCAGAAGAATTCCCAGACCGAAACGTCGAAACTGAACGGGGTCTTTTGCAACACCGCGTCGCGCTGATCCAGCGCATAGGCTTGCTGCATCCAGCACAAGCGGTTGACCAGCGCGGCGTGACTGTTGCCGGCCCCCTTCGGTTTACCGGTGGAGCCGGAGGTGTAAATCACATAGGCCAGGTTCAGGCTGTGCATCGGCACCTGCACCCGCGTATCGCTGTAGCGCGCCAGCCAGTCGTCGTCCCGATCAACGGCGATCACCGTCAGCCCTTCGGCCGGCAAGCGTTGCAGCAGACTGCTTTGGCTCAACAGCAGCGTAATCGCGCTGTCCTCGATCATGTAGGCCAGGCGTTCCTGCGGGTACTCAGGATCCAGCGGCACGTAGGCGCCGCCGGCCTTGTGGATCGCCAGCAGGCCGACGACCATTTCAATCGAGCGCTCCATCGCGATGCCCACCAGTCCATCCGGGCCGACGCCCTGCTCACGCAGCAGATGGGCCAATTGGTTGGCACGGGCATCCAGCTGCGCATAGCTCAGCTCGGTGTCGCCGAACGCCAGCGCCGTGGCGTGCGGGGTGCGATCGACCTGAGCCTCGATCAGTTGGTGCATGCACTGTTCGATCGGATAGCGTTGTGCGGTGTCGTTCCAGTCGTGAACCAGCACTTGCAGTTCATTTGCGTCGAGCAGCGGCAGCTCGCCGATACGCTGCTCGGCATCACCGACCATCGCTTGCAACAGACGCGTCCAGTGCCGTGCCATACGTTCGATGGTGGAGGCTTCGAACAGATCGCTGGCATAGGTCAGCGCCGCGCGCAGCTTGCCGCCCTGCTCATAGGTGTCCAGGGTCAGGTCGAATTGGGTCGTGCGGCTCTGCCAGTCGAGCGCGCTCAGTTGCAGCCCCGACGCCGTGGTCAGGGCCGCCAGATCGGCGACCTGCGGCTGGTGGTTGTACATCACCTGGAACAGCGGCGTATGGCTCAGGCTGCGCTCCAGTTTCAGCGCTTCGACCAGTCGCTCGAACGGCAGGTCCTGATGCGCCTGGGCGCCCAGCGCGGTGTCCTTGATGTTGCGCAGCAGATCGGCGATGCGGGTCTGGCCGTCCAGCTCGGTGCGCAGCACCTGGGTGTTGACGAAGAAGCCGATCAGGCCTTCGACTTCGGCGCGGTTACGGTTGGCGATCGGCACGCCGATGCGGATGTCGTTCTGCCCGGTATAGCGATGCAGCAGCACATTGAAAGCGCCCAGCAACAGCATGAACAAGGTGATGTTGTGCTTGCGCGCGGTGCTGCGCAGTTGTTGCGCCAGTTCGCTGTCGAGGGTGAATTCATGGCGGGTGCCGCGATAGCTCGGCACGGCCGGACGCGAATGATCGGTCGGCAGTTCCAGCACCGGGTGCTCATCACCCAGGCGCGCCTGCCAGTACTCCAGTTGCCGTGCCTGCTCGCCCGCCTCCAGCCAGCGCCGCTGCCACAACGCGTAGTCGATGTACTGGATCGGCAACGCCGGCAGTTGCGGTTCGGCGCCCGCATCATGGGCGTCGTAGCAACGAGTGAATTCGTCGATCAGGACATTCATCGACCAGCCGTCGGAGACGATGTGGTGCAGGGTCAGCAGCAACACGTGCTCGTGCTCGGCCAGGCGCAGCAGTTTCACCCGCAGCAAGGGTCCGCACGCCAGATCGAACGGCTGCAGCGATTGCGCTTCGACCTCACGCAGTACCGCTTGCTCACGCGCCTGCGCCGGCAACTCGCGCAGATCGACCTGCTCGACGTGCAACGGCGCACTGCCCGGCACCTGCCGCAAACGGTCATCGGCCTGACGCTCGAACACCGTGCGCAAGGTTTCATGACGCGCCACCAGACTGGCGAACGCCTGCTCCACCGCTACGGTGTTGAGAGGTCCGTTGAGCCGCACCGCACCGGGCAGATTGTAGGCGCCACTGTGCTGATCCAGTTGCCAGAGAAACCACATGCGCTGCTGGGCGTAGGACAACGCGTGACGATCCTCGGCCTCGACACCGGCGGGAATCGGGAATTGCGCGAAATCCACACCTTCCTTGTTCAGCGCAGCCAGGAACATCTGGCGCTTTTCCAGGGGCAACCCGATAAACCGGCGAGCGAGTTTCAAGGAGTCTTCAGCATTCATTTCTAAGCATCCGGATCAGTAGGCAGGAAGCACAAAGGCACGTCGTCCCTATAAAACGAATGCAGACCGGAAAAATTAGCGAATGAGAACAACTGTCAGGCGGGGGACAAAGCGCAGGTTTGCGGATATGAAAAACCCGTGTAGGAGTGAGCCTGCTCGCGGTAGCGGTATTCCAGACAATGATGATTTGACTGATACACCGCTATCGCGAGCAGGCTCACTCCTACAGGTTTCGAGCTGATTTCGGGGAGCGGTTACACAGCAGCCAGCGCACCCAACCGGCGATGATGAACGTCCAGATGCCCCTTTATCAGGCGCAGCACTTTGGCTTCGTGTTCATGGATGAAAAAGTGCCCGCCAGCAAACATGTCCACGGAGAAACTGCCGGCGGTCTCCCGACTCCAGCCGATCAACTGTTCGGTGGTCGCACGATCGGTGGTGCCGCCGAGCACGTGGACCGGGCAATCGAGCCGTGGCCGCTCGACCGGGCGATGGCTGCCGCACAACAGGAAGTCGGCACGCAGGATCGGCAGGGTCAGGCTCATCAATTCCTGGTTTTCCAGGGCCTCGGCGCTGGTGCCCTGCAGCGAGCGTAATTGCTCCAGCAACTCGGCATCGGTTTTGGGGCGCGCCAGGTCACGATCGTATTCGTCGCGCAGACTCGGTGCGGCGGTGCCCGAGGCAAACAGCGCCACCGGCGGCGGACAACCCAGGGCGCGCAAGGCGTGCGCCAGTTCAATGGCGAGCAGCGCCCCCAGACTGTGACCGAACAGGGCATATGGCGCTTGCAGCGAACCGCGCAGCTCACGGGCCAACTGCTGCACCAGCGCCGGCATGTCGGTCTGCAACGCTTCATCGAAACGCATGCCGCGCCCCGGTAATTCCACAGGCTGCAACTTCAGCCACTCGGGCAGTTTGCGCCGCCAGCGGCTGTACACCATGGCACTGGCCCCCGAATACGGCAGGCACAGCAGTGTCAACTGAGTCACCGCGCTCACCTCCAAAAAAACCATATTGCTAACAGAACGCACGAGCGCGGCTGAAAGTTAACCAGCGCGGTAAATTTCCCCCCACATGGCACGTCTCCTGTTCACGCCAAAACCAACAAGAGGCATCGCCGTGGACCTGCAGACGATTCTGAGTTTACTGTTCGCCAATGCCAGCGCCGTCGGGATTGAAGGGGTCTTTCAATTCGTGTTTGCCCCGCATCAGGCCTTCTGGTCGGAAATTCGCCAGACCACACGCACCGAAGCCGGACGCCATGCAAGCCCGGACGTGACCATCGAAGTGGCAGAAAAAGATTTCGTGGGCATCATGGCCGGCACCGCCAACGTCGAGGAGCTGTTCGCCAGCGGGCGCCTGAAGATTGGCGGCAACATGGGCCTGGCGACGATGCTGCCGCAGATCATCGACCATGCGCGCAGCGGTGCCGCCACCGTGGAAAAGGTCGACATGAACAAGCGCTACCCGACACCGCCGCGGGTCAGCGAACGACTGACCGCGCGCCTGCCGGTGCAGACCGTGGTCGAACGCATTGCGCGCAGCGAACTGTCGGTCGAGCAGTTCAAGCGCGATTACCTGCCCTACGGCGTTCCGGTGGTCATCAGCAATGCCCTGCACGACTGGCCACTGTTCAAGCTCAGCCGCGAAGAATCGCTGGTGCATTTTGCCCAATTGCAAGGCATCACCCGCCACGGCGATTACGTGAAGAAGACCTTTTCCACCGAGCGTGATTTTCGCTCCACGTCGATGGCCGATTTCATCGCCTCGCTGGACCGCCCGGCCGTCAAAGGCCCAGACGGCGAGCCGCCGGCATACATGGGCAACAACATTTTGCCTGCGCAGTTGCTGGAACAGATCCAGTACCCGCCCTACTTCGACTCCTCGCTGTTCATCCCGCCGCGCATCTGGATCGGCCCCAAAGGCACGCTGACGCCATTGCATCGCGATGACACCGACAACCTGTTCGCTCAGGTCTGGGGCCAGAAGAAATTCACCCTCGCCGCCCCGCATCACCGCGCGGCACTCGGTACATGGTCGACGGCACCACAGGGTGGCCTGGACGGCTGCGACTTCAACCCGGACGCGCCGGACTATGAACGCTTCCCGGCGGCGCGCGAGGTGACATTTCTGCGGGTGACGCTGGAGGCTGGGGATTTGCTGTTCTTGCCGGAGGGCTGGTTCCATCAGGTGGAATCGGTGTCGACGTCGTTATCGGTCAACTTCTGGGTCAACTCCGGCCGAGGCTGGTAACCCGATCCCCTGTAGGAGTGAGCCTGCTCGCGAAGCGGTGGGTCAGTCAGCACATCACCATCTGACCCACCGCCTTCGGGAGCAAGCCCCCTCCCACAATGGAATCTCATTTCAAGTGGCGGAAACTTTGAAACGCTGAAAGCAGCACCACCGCGCCCGCCGCAATCGCCAGCCAAAACCCGCTGCGCGCGCCAAACGCATCCACCAGCGCGCCTGATCCGGCGGCGCCGATCGCCACGCCAATACTCAACCCCGTCACCAACCACGTCAGGCCTTCGGTGAGTTTGGCCGGCGGCACGATGCGTTCGATCAGGGCCATCGCCACGATCAGCGTCGGCGAAAAAAACAGCCCGGCCACGAACACCGCCAGCGACAAGCCGACAATATTGCTCGCCCACAGCAACGGTAACGTGGTCACTGCCGTCGCCACACCGCCATAGAGAAACAGTCGCGGTAACGGCAGCTTCGAGCGCATTGCGCCGAAGGCGATGCCGGCCAGGCACGAGCCGATGGCGTACACCGACAAGACTATGCTCGCCGCCGCCGGCTGGCCCTGCTGCTGGGCGAAAGCGACGCTGACCACATCGATCACCCCGACGATGACGCCCATGGCGAGCATCAAGGCCAGCAGCCACTGAACATCCGTCGAACGAATGATCGAGCCTTGATGCTGCGACTCATGCGGATGCACCGGCGGCTCGGTGCTGCGCTGGGCGACGAACACCGTCACGCCGATCGCCAGCGCCAACAACGCCGCCAACGGCCCGGCCTCGGGAAACACCGCGACGGACAAGCCCACCGACAGCGGTGGCCCGACGATAAAGCAGACCTCGTCGAGCACCGACTCCAGCGCATAGGCCGTCTGCAATTGCGGCTGGCCACGGTAGATCTCAGTCCAGCGCGCCCGCACCATCGCCGACATGCTCGGCATGCAGCCGGCCAGCGCGGCGCAGACAAACAATGTCCAGTTCGGCGCCTGCATTCGCGTGCACAACAGCAGCATCAATAACCCGCCGCCGCCCGTCAGCGCCGCTATCGGCAGAACCCGCCCCTGACCGTAGCGATCAACCAGCCGCGACACCTGCGGCGCGCAAAATGCCGTTGCCAGGGCAAACGTCGCCGCCACCGCGCCGGCCAGTGCATAGCCGCCGGTCAATTGCGCGAGCATGGTGATCACGCCGATGCCGGTCATGGAAATCGGCATGCGCGCAATCATTCCCGCCAGCACAAACGCACGGGCGCCGGGGGCGGTGAACAGTTCGCGGTACGGGTTTGCCATGGGGACTGCCTCATCAAGGGCAGCCAACTTGCCATAGGGTTCAAGCGCGTGGAAGCGGCGAATTGTTAGTGGAATGTGAAGCACCGGGAGAACCGTGGTCATGGCTTGCTTTCGCTGCAATGGCTTGGCCACACGACAGGGCTGCCTGCCCGCTGCCCCTGACCACTCGTCGAAAATGCCTATGCACCTGTCAGACCTGACAGGTGTGCTTTTCCCTACAGCGCGCTTTGATGGAGGCAGTTCTACGCCAGCAGGAATTTCGCCATGAAGCCGCCGCAAACAACCGCGCCACCACGCAGCGCGACTCCTCCATTCGTCGTGCGCAGTCTATTTTGCCCGCCACCGACACGCGTGGATAAAGCGTTGGGCCGAGAGGTCAACGAGCGCCTGATGGCCTGGATACCGACCGTGGGAATCTTCGCCGGCAAGCATGAAAAATTGCGTGCCAGCGATTTCGGTCGCTATGCCATGTTGTGTCACGCCGACACGGACGATCCGGACAGGCTGCTACTCGCCGCCCAATGTTTCGCCGCGCTGTTCGCAGTGGATGACCACTATTGCGACGACCCGTCACTCGGTGGCAGCCCCGAGAAAGTGGCGGAGAAACTGTCGTTCGCCATTACCGCCATTGATCCGGCGTATTTGCCCGCCCCCTTCGACGGCGAACTGTTGCAACAGCAAAGGGCAGATCCGGTGATCAGAGGACTGTTGGCCTACATGGAGCGAGTGGCACACTTTTGCACGCCGTCGCAGGTAGCCCGCGTGCGCCAAATCACTATCGCCATGTTCGTTACCATGGCGGCGGAAGGTCCGTGGCGTATCTACGGCACCCAGCCGACCATTGCCGAATATCTGGCGAGCCGGCAAGTCAACAGTTTCTGGCCCTGCCAGGTACTGATCGATGCCATTGATGGCTATGAGGTGCCAGCCAACCTGTATGCCAGGCCGGACGTCCACCGCATCAGCGCACTCGCTTCCCTGGCCACCACCCTGGTCAATGACCTGTATTCCGCCTACAAGGAACACCTCAAGGAAACGGGCGACTTCAAGCTTCCTTACTTGTTGGCGGCCAGACATAACTGTTCGTTACAGGACGCCATCGATAAAGCCGCGGATATTCATGATGCAGTGATGCAGCAATATGTGGCGCTGGAGCGGCAGTTGCTCAGCGATGCCACGCCATTGCTCAAACGTTATCTGACGGGCCTGACTGCGTGGATCGCAGGCAATTGGGAATGGCACAAACACAGCGCCCGTTACCGGATCTGAGCGCTCTGTTGAACCCCGGATCGCCATGAAGATGACGACAGCAGAGTGATTTTCCTGCGCCCTTTGCTGAACTCTCGCCTGCGCGCACCAGTCAGCTAGTTAAATCCACGCTCAGGCGCTGACATTTATGCACATCTCCCTCGCCCGCCAGGTGGCCGTTATCACCGGCGCCAGCTCCGGCATCGGCCACGCCGCCGCCCAGGCACTGGCCGCCGCCGGTGCCGCCGTCGTCATCAACTACAACAGCAGCGCCAGACCCGCTGAAGAACTGGCTGCGAAAATCAACGCCGAGGGCGGCAAAGCGCTCGCCATCGGTGCCGATGTCTCGAAAGAAGACGAGGTTGAGCGGCTGTTTGCCGAGACCGTCGACGCCTTCGGTTCGCTGGACATTCTGGTGGCCAACTCCGGCCTGCAGAAAGACGCCGCAGCGGTGGACATGACGCTGGACGACTGGAACACGGTGATCGGCGTCAACCTCACCGGGCAGTTTCTCTGCGCCCGCGCGGCGTTGCGGATTTTCCAGCGTCAGGGCGTGCGCGAAGGCGTGTCCCGGGCCGCCGGCAAGATCATTCACATGAGTTCGGTGCACCAGCGCATTCCCTGGGCCGGGCACGTCAACTATGCGGCGTCCAAGGGTGGCGTCGATCAATTGATGCAGAGCCTGGCCCAGGAGGTCAGTCACCAGCGCATCCGCATCAACAGCATTGCCCCGGGGGCGATTCGCACGGCGATCAACCGTGACGCCACTGAAGGTGCGGCGGGAGAGAAACTGCTCGAACTGATTCCCTACGGCCGCATCGGCGACGTCGAAGATGTCGCCAACGCGGTGGTCTTTCTCGCCTCCGACCTGTCTGACTATATCGTCGGCACCACGCTATTCATCGATGGCGGCATGAGCCTCTATCCGGGGTTTCGCGGCAATGGCTGATCATCATCCGGAACGCCAAAGCGCCATCGATGCCCACGGCATCATTGGCGACATGCGCAGTGCGGCGCTGGTCAACAACAGGGGCAGTGTAGATTTTTTCTGCTGGCCGGAGTTCGACAGCCCCTCGATTTTTTGTTCGTTGCTGGACACGCCTGAGGCAGGGATTTTCCAGCTCGCACCGGACTTGCCCGGCGCCCGGCGCGAGCAGATTTATCTGCCCGACACCAACGTCTTGCAGACTCGCTGGTTGAGTGAACAAGCGGTGGTCGAGGTCACCGATCTTTTGCCCATCGGCGACCATGAAGACGCCCTGCCGCTGCTGATGCGCCGTGTGCGTGTGGTCAGCGGCTCGGCGACGTTCCACCTGCGCTGCGCGGTGCGCCATGATTACGGCCGCGCCGATACTCAGGCGCAGTGGGACGATAAGGACGTGACGTTCAGCGCCGCCGACCAGCCGTCACTGCGCCTGGCCTCGGATCAGCGGTTAACGCTCGACGCCAACGCGGCGGTGGCGCAGTTCACCCTCAAACAAAATGAAACCGCCGCGTTCATGCTCGGCGCCAGCGACGACCCGCGCTTCGCCGCAGGAGCCGCTGAACTGTGCCTACAGCGCACCTTGCTGTTCTGGCGCGGCTGGATCGGCCAGTCCAACTATCGCGGTCGCTGGCGAGAAATGGTCAACCGCTCGGCCCTGGCCCTGAAACTGCTGACCTCGCGCAAGCACGGCGCGATCCTCGCCGCCGCCACCTTCGGCCTGCCGGAAACCCCCGGCGGCGAACGCAACTGGGATTACCGCTACACGTGGATCCGCGATGCGTCGTTCACGGTGTATGCGTTCATGCGTTTGGGTTTTGTCGATGAAGCCAACCACTACATGCAATGGCTGCGTGGACGGGTCAGCGATTGCTGCGGCAAACCGATGAAGTTGAACATTCTCTACGCCATCGACGGCCGCCAGGAGTTGCCGGAGACCGAACTGACGCACCTGTCCGGCCACGGCGGCGCAACACCGGTGCGCATCGGCAACGGCGCCTTTGAGCAAATCCAGCTGGACATTTTTGGCGAGCTGATGGACGCGGTTTATCTGGTCAACAAATACGGCGACGCGATTTCCCATGAAGGCTGGAAGCACGTCTGCGAAGTGGTCGATCAGGTCTGTGAAACCTGGCAGACCGAGGATGTCGGCATCTGGGAAATGCGCGGCGAGCAGCATCACTTTCTGCACTCACGCTTGATGTGCTGGGTGGCCCTGGACCGCGCCATCCGTCTGGCCTCGAAACGCTCGCTGCCGGCACCGTTCGCCCGTTGGGATCAGACCCGGCAAGCGATTTATGCCGACATCTGGGACAACTTCTGGAATGAAGAGCGCGGACATTTCGTCCAGTACAAGGGTGGCACCGCGCTGGATGGCTCGATGCTGTTGATGCCGCTGGTGCGTTTCGTCAGTGCCAAGGACCCGCGCTGGCTGTCGACGCTCGCAGCGATCGAAAGAAGTCTGGTGCGCGACGGCATGGTTTATCGCTACCGCAACGACGACGGCAATATCGATGGCCTCAGCGGTACCGAAGGCGCATTCGCCGCATGCTCGTTCTGGTACGTCGAATGCCTGGCCCGCGCCGGGCAAGTGGAAAAAGCGCATCTGGAGTTTGAACAGTTGCTGCGGTATGCCAATCCGCTGGGGCTGTATGCCGAAGAGTTCGACAGCCATGGCCGGCACTTGGGCAACACGCCGCAAGCGCTGACGCATCTGGCGTTGATCAGTGCGGCGAGTTTTCTGGATCGCAAGTTGAGTGGGGAAAAGAGTTCCTGGCAGCCGTAAATCTCGCCACCGTCTGTAGGACATATTCCACAAAACTGTGCTTTACCAGGCCAAGTCCTACGCAGCCATCAGCAAAATAATTCCTTTGTGGCGAGGGAGCTTGCTCCCGCTGGGTCGCGAAGCGGCCCCAAACCCTGCGTCTCCATCCGTCCAGAGGGACCGCATTGCCTGGCTTTGCGCCTGCTGCGCAGCCGAGCGGGAGCAAGCTCCCTCGCCACAAAACACGCGTCTCATGGGGATTACACCGCCTCAACATCCCTTGGACTATCCTCCCCCTGCAACTTGCAGTCACACCCGGAAATACCCTGTTGCCAGCGGTTACATCCGCACCTACCATCCAACGCAACGGGCACAGCGGAGCTGTCCAACCACCCCCGAATTCAAGGAACCGGAATGCCTCACCACGTCCAGCGCAGCATCGACTCCCCTCTTCGCACCGGGCTGACCCGCACCCAGCTCTGGGAAGCCGCCGATAAAGGCCTGATCAAATGCTGGGAAATCGGCCGCCAGCGTGCCGAGCGCTTTCCCGATCTGGCTCAGCGATGCCTTGCAGGCGAATTGCCGGTGCTCGGCTGGAAGGGCGGCGTCAGTCGCAGCCTGAAGAAAAACGAGAAATACGGCTCGCTGAAATATCTCGCGCAGTGGCAGGGTTTGCGTGGTGAAGATCTGGATATTGATTTGGCTGAGGAACGTTCGCTGACATGCTCGCGGACGAAAATGAAAGTGACGTTTACCCCGGATCGGACCAAGTATTTCAATCAGGTGGCGGAAGTTGAGGCTTAGTGCCGTTCGTTGGTGCGCGTCTCGTCGGCTGAATTGAGCCGGGCAACCTGTTTGCCGGTCCAGGGTTTGAATACGCTTTAAACGGAGTGATCTGCCATGCTTGTTTGCGTTCTCACCCCAACCCTGACCATCGCCTGTGAACACCACGGCCCGGACACCGGCGCCCCGGTGGTTCTGCTCCACGGCTTCCCCTATTCCCCGCGCGCCTTTGATGAAGTCGCCCCGGCGCTTGCCGCGCGAGGCTATCGCGTCATCGTGCCGTATTTGCGCGGTTATGGGCCGACACGTTTCAACAGTCCACAAACCCTGCGCTCGGGCCAGCAGGCCGCCATGGCGCAGGACTTGCTCGACCTGATGGATGGGCTGGGCATCGAACAGGCGACGCTCTGCGGTTATGACTGGGGCGGCCGCGCGGCGTGTATTGTCGCGGCGTTGTTTCCGGCACGGGTGCGCGGGTTGGTCACTGGCGACGGCTATCTGTTGCAGGACATCGCCAATTCAACTCAGCCGTTGGACCCCGAAACCGAGCATCGGCTTTGGTATCAGTACTATTTCCACACGCCGCGAGGCGTCGAAGGTCTGACGCAGAATCGCCGGGAGTTGTGTCAGTTGCTTTGGCAGCTGTGGTCGCCGACGTGGTCGCACAGGGACGAACGCTACCCGCTGACCGCTGCCGCGTTTGATAATCCTGATTTTATCGACGTGGTAATTCATTCCTACCGGCATCGCTTCGGGTACGCCTCGGGCGATCCGGCACTGGAGTGGATGGAGGAAGCGCTTGCCAAACAGCCGGCTATCAGCGTACCGACCCTTTCGCTGTGCGGTGCCGACGATGGCGTTGGCCCCGCGTCGGTGGTTGATGAAGATGCCGAGCATTTCAGCGGTTTCTATGAGCGGCGGGTACTGGCCGGCGTCGGCCACAACATCCCCGAAGAGGCGCCGCAGGAAACGCTCAAGGCCATACTGGATCTGTTGCAGCGCTAACCGAAAACCGCTCGCGATAGGCCTGTGGCGTGACGCCAATAGCACGGAGAAAACTGCGCCGCAGTGTTTCTTCACTGCCAAACCCGCAATTGGCTGCGATGCGTTTGACCGGCAGGCCGGTATCGCTGAGCAAACGCCGCGCCGTTTCCACCCGGATCAATTCGATGGCCCGCGCCGGGGTCTGGCCGGTGTCGGCGCGGTAATGGCGAATGAAGCTGCGTTCGCTCATGCCGGCCTGTTCGGCCAGGGTGGGAATGCCGAGGTCGCACGTAAGGTTCTCTGCAATCCAGACATGCAGTTCATCGAAGCGGTTGCCTTGATTTTGCAATGACAGCGTGACGCTGAACTGTGACTGCCCACCCGGTCGTTTGAGGAACACTACCAAGTGGCGCGCGACGTCCAGAGCGATGTCGCGACCGAGGTCCTCTTCGACCATCGCCAGCGCCAGATCTATACCGGCCGTGACCCCGGCCGAGGTCCACACCGGGCCGTCATTGATGAAAATCGGATTGGCTTCGACGCGCAGCCTGGGATGTTGCTGCGCCAGTTGTTCGCAACGCGTCCAGTGCGTTACCACGCGGCGGCCGTCGAGCCAGCCACTGGCCGCCAGCAGAAAGGCCCCCGTGCACACCGAGGCCACGCGGCGGCAGCCAGCGGCATGTTCGCGCACCCAATCGACCAATGGCGCATCTTCAGCCGCCGGATAAATGCCCCAGCCACCGGCGATGATCAGCGTGTCGCTGGGCGCCTGCGGCAGCGGTTCGGCCAGCACCGCCAGACCCGCCGACGACATCACCGCCCCGCCCTCGCTGGCAATCACGCTTGGCGCATAAGGCGTCGGCAAGCCGCGCTGACGGGCAAGATCGTTGGCCGAAGCGAACACTTGCAATGGCCCGGTGACATCGAGGATCTGCATGTTGGCGAACGCGAGAACGTGAATGGCTTTGGGCATTTGGCGTAATTCGTGGGGTGATTGGCGTATGCGCCAGAACCTACGCGCCTACAGTCAAGCCGTCCACCCCCTTAATGGAGAAAAAACACCATGACGTTGCAGATCGGTTTCCTGTTGTTTCCGCAGGTCCAGCAACTCGACCTGACCGGCCCGTACGACGTGCTGGCCTCGCTGCCGGGCGTGCAGGTGCATCTGGTCTGGAAAGACCTGATGCCGGTCACCGCCAGCACCGGCCTGCTGCTCAAACCGACGACAACGTTTGAAGACTGCCCTTGCCTGGACGTGATCTGCGTGCCCGGCGGTGGCGGTGTCGGGCCGTTGATGGAAGATGAACAAACGCTGAACTTCATCAAACGCCAGGCCGCACAGGCCCGTTATGTGACCTCGGTGTGCACCGGCTCGCTGGTGCTTGGCGCGGCCGGCCTGCTGAAGGGCAAACGCGCGACCACGCATTGGGCGTATCACGATCTGCTGCCGACGCTGGGGGCGATTGCGGTGAAGGATCGGGTGGTTCGCGACGGCAATCTGTTTACCGGCGGCGGGATTACCGCCGGGATCGATTTCGCTCTGGTGCTGGCGGCGGAACTGGTCGATGCCGACACGGCGCAACTGGTGCAATTGCAGCTGGAATATGCCCCGGCGCCGCCGTTCAATTCGGGCAGCCCCGAGGCCGCGCCGAGTGCGATTGTCGATGAGGCGCGCTTGCGTGCGGCGCCTTCGTTGAAGTTGCGCACGGAGATTACCGAGCGCGCGGCTGCCAGACTCAACCTGCGCTGATCACCCAGCCATACACAGCCCCTGTAGGAGCTGCCGAAGGCTGCGATCTTTTGATCTGATCGTTCCCACGCTCTGCGTGGGAATGCAGCCGGGGACGCTCCGCGTCCCACAGCCTCAAGATCGCAGCCTTCGGCAGCTCCTACAGGTCGATCCCTAGTTATTCGCCGCGCTTCTCGCTCTCCTTCACTTGTCCCACCTCCCTCGCCCGTGTAGAAAGCCCCTTCCAGAATTTCGCACAAGGACTTTCGATGAAGGCGTTGCCATGGCTCTATCTCGCGCTTCTCGGCCTCGGTTACGGATTGGCCCTGAGCTACGGCCAGCTCGGCTGGCTGGCACTGATCTCTGTCGGGCTTTTGTTATTCGCCGCGTTCGCTGTGCGCCAGCAACAGGTGCCGGTTGCGCGTTGGCTCGGCCATGGCCTGTTTATCGTGCTGGCCCTGGCGCTGGCGATGCACTGGCTGCCGGGTTTCGCCAACGGTCGCGCCATCGACCCGCAACGTTTCACGGACGATGCGGTGCCATTCGCGATGTACCTCAACCTCGACAAACCGCTGATTGGCTTCTGGCTGTTACTGGTCTGCCCGTGGATTGTCGCGCGACGTTCGTTGCGCCTGACCGTCTATGCCACCGCCCTCGCCCTGACCCTGAGCGCGATCCTCGCCCTCGGCGGCGCATTGTTGCTCGGCGTGATCACTTGGGCGCCAAAGTGGCCTGATCAGGCCTGGCTGTGGGTGCTGAACAATCTGCTGCTGGTGACGCTGGTCGAGGAGGCGCTGTTTCGCGGCTATCTACAGGGCGGACTCAGCCGTCGCCTCAAACACCTGCCCTACGGCGACAACCTCGCGCTGCTGTCGACTTCGCTGTTGTTTGGTTTGGTGCACGCCGGCGCCGGCTGGACCTGGGTGTTGCTGGCGGGACTGGCCGGGGTCGGCTATGGTCTGGCCTACCGTTTCGGCGGACTGGGCGCGGCGATCGCCACGCATTTCGGCCTGAATCTGCTGCACTTCGGTCTTTTCACCTATCCGATGCTGGCCAGTTGATGCAAGCGCCGTTTTGCGACGGCCTACTTAAATCTGAAAAAAAAACTTCAATAAAAACCTGTCAGCGCCGACAACCTTTCAAAGCCTTGCGGATTGAAAAACCATGCGTAACAACCAGCCCATTACACAACGCGAGCGGACCTTTCCAGCTCAGCAACGGTTGATTTCCACCACCGATGCCAAGGGCGTGATCACCTACTGCAACGACGCGTTTGTCGAGATCAGCGGGTTTTCGCGGGAGGAACTGATCCGCGCGCCGCACAATCTGGTCCGTCATCCTGACGTGCCGTCGGCGGTGTTTTCGCACATGTGGGGCACATTGAAACAAGGCTTGCCATGGATGGGCATTGTCAAGAATCGCTGCAAATCCGGTGACCACTACTGGGTTAACGCCTACGTCACGCCGGTGTTTGATGGCAGCCAGGTGATCGGTTACGAGTCGGTGCGCGTCAAGCCCACCGCCGAACAGATCCGCCGCGCCGAAGCGCTCTACCAACGCATCAATCAGGGCAAGTCGGCGATTCCTTCGACGGACAAATGGCTGCCGATCCTACAGGACTGGCTGCCGTTCATTCTGGTCAGCCAGTTGAGCTTCATGATCGGCGCGACGCTCAACTCGCAGTGGGGCTTCGCCCTCGCCGCCGCTCTGTCGGTGCCGCTGGGCCTGATGGGCCTGCAATGGCAACAGCGCGGACTCAAGCGCCTACTGCGCCTGGCCGAACAGACCACTTCCGACCCGCTGATCGCGCAGATGTACACCGACAGCCGTGGCGCGCAGGCGCGTCTGGAAATGTCGATCCTCAGCCAGGAAGCCCGCCTGAAAACCTGCCTGACCCGTCTGCAGGACACCGCCGAACACTTGACCGATCAGGCCAAGCAGTCCGACGCCCTGGCACACAACAGCTCGACCGGCCTGGAACGCCAGCGCGTGGAAACCGAACAGGTCGCTACCGCCGTCAACCAGATGGCCGCCACCACCCAGGAAGTCGCCAGCCACGTGCAACGCACCGCTGACGCCACCCAGGAAGCCAATCGCCTGACCGGCCGTGGCCGCGACATCGCAGGCGAAACCCGCGAAGCCATTCAGCGCCTGTCCGTGGTTGTTGGGGAAACCGGCCTGACCGTGACCCAACTGGCCAAGGACAGCGACGAAATCGGCGGCGTGGTCGACGTGATCAAAGGCATCGCCGACCAGACCAACCTGCTCGCCCTCAACGCCGCCATCGAAGCGGCGCGTGCTGGCGAGATGGGCCGTGGTTTTGCCGTCGTGGCTGACGAAGTTCGCCAACTGGCGCAACGCACCAGCGAATCCACCGGGCAGATCCATGCCTTGATCGCCAAGCTGCAACAGACAGCGTCGAGCGCCGTGCAAACCATGGAAGCCGGGCATCGCCAGGCCGAAGAAGGCGTGGCGCGGGTACTGGAAGCGGATCAGGCACTGGTCGGCATCAGCGAAGCAGTGGCCAACATCACCGACATGACCACCCAGATCGCCGCCGCGACCGAAGAGCAAAGTGCCGTGGCTGAAGAGATCAGCCGCAACATCAGCAATATTTCGGAACTGGCGGACCAGACCTCGGAACAGGCGCATAACTCGGCGTTGCTGAGTGAAGAGCTGACCAAGACTGCGAATACACAGTATTCGTTGGTGGCGCGGTTTAACCGCTGACAGCAAAAGATCGCAGCCTTCGGCAGCTCCTACAGATAATCGATGTAGGAGCTGCCGAAGGCTGCGATCTTTTAACCTTGAAAGCCCGGACGGCGAAAGCTGCCCGGTTTTTTTTGGTTCCGGGATTGCTGACGTCTGGCAGACCGCTATCGCGAGCAGGCTCACTCCTACACTGGATCTGCGGTGGCCACCCATTACGTGTCCGGCCACGGCCTCCTGTAGGAGTGAGCCTGCTCGCGATAAGGCCTTTTATACCTCACAGGATCATCACTCCATGTCCAGTCGCTTCCGAGCATTCTCGAGCAAGCATCCGCTCATGGTTTTTTCGCAATCACACCCGCCATGTATCCATGCAAATCACGAAAAATCCTTAACGCTCCAGATATGCGCCGGGATCTTCACGTCATTCTCCTGCAAGTTTTTCGGTATTAGATTGCCGTTCGGGCGCAGGAATTCGATCGCCACGATAGTGGCACATTAATAGCCGCTACCCCTTCAGAATTCCTGCATGCGGACGACAACCTCCGCAAATCCATTCCTTGTTATGAGTCCTTCATGAAGAAGTTCGCTGTCCTGATGTTCGCCGTTCTGTTCCTGGCCGGATGCGCCAACCAGAAATTCAAGCCCGAATACCGTACCCAGA
Source organism: Pseudomonas sp. SWRI99 (assembly GCF_014270125.1). NCBI lineage: Bacteria > Pseudomonadati > Pseudomonadota > Gammaproteobacteria > Pseudomonadales > Pseudomonadaceae > Pseudomonas > Pseudomonas sp. SWRI99. The sequence goes on from NZ_JABWQR010000026.1 coordinate 51,319, forward strand.
TCCACACCGTGAAAATCCTCCCGGTGTCATGGAAACCCCGGGAAATGAGCTATATGGGCCGCGAACAAGCATGGGGCGCCGCCATTGGCGCGGGCGTCGGCACCGGCGTAGGGCTGGCGGCGGGCGCTGGCAAAATCGGTACGGCGGCACTCGGCGGTGCCGGTTTTGCCGCTGGTTTGAAGGCCGGCGACCTGGCCTCCATGTCGACTGTCGATGCGATTCTGTACAACATGGAAACCGCCAACATCAACCTCGGCGACTTGGTGAAAAAGAGCTTCGAAGAAAAACTCGCCGCCAGCGGCCGCTTCAAAATCGTCGGCGACAACGAACCAGCGGACGCGCAGATTGAACTGACCGTATTCAACTGGGGCTTCGCCCTGACCCAGGGCTTCAGCAGCGTGGTTTACCCGACCATCGCGGTCAACGGTGTGATGAAGCGCGGCGACGAGTTGATCTGGCAGCGCAACGAGCCGATCACCGCGTTTAACGGCGCCAACACCTACGGTTATGAGCCGCTGCGCTATCGCACCGAACCGGAACTGGTACGCACCGCGTTGACCGGTGTTTCACAGATTGTCGGCGACTATCTGGTCAAGGATTTGAACGAGTAAGGGTGACGGCGCTGCGCTGAGCCCAAGCAGGGTTATATGAATCGTAATGCCTCTTTCAATCGATCCCCCGGAGAGTTCTGTGCAGCGCATCATTCTTTGCATCAGCACATTGCTGCTGGCCGCTTGCGTCACCCAGCCCAAAAATACCGACCGCCAGGCAGTGTTGCTGGCCCAGCCGTTGACGCCCCAACAGCCTGATGCGTGAAGGCGAAGTCATCAACTTTCAGGTGATCGAGCCGCGCGATCCGCAATCCGTGATGGTACAGCGCTTCCAGTACTCGGCGGCCTGCAACACGGCGCAGATCAAAGTTTGTGGAGTCTGGCAAGCCGCCATCGCGAGCAGGCTCACTCTTACAGTTGATCTGCGGTGATCGCAGATTTTGTGCCTGATCACGATCCCCTGTAGGAGCGAGCCTGCTCGCGAAGAGGCCTTCCCTGCCGACGACGATCTCACTCAAGCAATGCAGACACTGCCTACAACTCGCCCAGAATGCGCCGACTGGTGCTCGCTGAGGCTAGGTTCTATCGTTTGCCGGTCAAAACTTATTCACATAAGCTGGTCAGCATGAATACACATCCTTCGGAGGCTCCGATGGCCACTACCCGAAAAACCGACAAACCCAGCAAAAAGGAAGTTCGCGAAGAACTGACATTCCTTGATGTTCGGCAAGCCGCGCGTGATGGGCAGAAAGTGTTCGATAAATTTGTGATCACTGGCAGGCTACTCATTACCGAGTAAATCAAAAAGATCGCAGCCTTCGTCGGCTTTTGCACGGTAACTGTAGGAGCCGCCGAAGGCTGCGATCTTTAGATCTTGGAAGCCCGGACGGCGAAAGCTGTCAGGGCTTTTTGTTTTGATCTGAAATAGTGGGGTCTGGCAAGCCGCCATCGCGAGCAGGCGAAGGCCTACATTGGGTTTGCGGCGGCCACAGATTGTGTGCCTGATCACGATCCCTGTGGGAGCGAGCCTGCTCGCGATGAGGCCATAACAGCCAGCGAAATTATTGAGGCAACTTCAGCTTATCCAGCAACCGATTGACCAACAGCTCGTTGAGCATGATCACCTGTTGCAGCGCCAGCAGCGGTTTACGCTCCGGGCCGCCTATCGAGTTGGCGATATTACCGGCCATGGCATGCGCGTATGAAAGCGACTCGCAGGCCTCGATCAACAGGGTCTCGTCATCCAGCGAGGGATCGACAACATAGACGGGGCGATATTTTGGCGAACCTGGCGGTGCTGCCAGGTCTTCGGGCCTGAGGTAGTAATCGAGGGCGCGGTCGGTGGCTTCTTTGACTTTTTGCGGATCGAATGCGGGGTCGTGGGGGATTGGCGGGTTGGGGGTTACTTTGAACATAGATGAAGCCCCATATCGAAGAAATAGGAGCCATCACCCTCGCTACCAAACGACGGGTGGCGGCCATGCGCGGGTTGGTAGACCGGTCGATACGGAAACCCGGCGCTCACGAATGAGCCCCACGCATGTCCACCATATAAAACGCAGCCGCAAAAAGAGGCTGAATAAGGTGGCGCCATACGGCGGTACCGAAGCGGGCTACCAAACCCGATCACTGAGTTTGTCAGTGACCGAGAAACGATATAGCCAACCTCATAGCCGTGTAAGCCGGCGGATTCTGGCGTACGCGTAGGCAACGGCGCAAGGAGTTGTAGCCTGGATGGCGTAACGGATCGTGTAGTTTAAACGTGGTTATTTGATGATGTTTAAGTGCTGGGATTGCCTTTGACAGTCAGATGGCTTGATGTCGCCTGGAAAGAGCTTTCGCGAGCAGGCTCGCTCCCACAGTTGAGCCGGGTACGTCAGTGAGGGATTGGTTGGCGCGGATGCCGCCATCGCTGGCAAGCCAGCTCCCACAGGGATTTGGTCCAACCGGTGGATATTGGTCGGTTGTCAGGGCGCTTTCGCGTGCAGGCTCGCTTCCACAGTTTTTGGCTGCATTGATATTGATGTCTCGACGCAGGACCTAGTGTGGGAGCGGGCTTGCTCGCAAAGGCGGTGTGTCAGGCAACCGAGAGGTTGGCTGTGCAGGCCTCTTCGCGAGCAAGCCCGCTCCCACAGGGATTGAGTAGAGCCGGTAGAGATTGGTCGGCTGTCAGGCCGCCTTCGCGAGCTGGCTCACTCCCACAAAAGCAAAAACAAAAGCAAAGCAGCGCAGCTGCCCGCGGCGAAGCCGCCCCACTCAACAATGAGCGTTAGCTCGAGTGCTTTTGATCTTGCTTTTGATCCACGGGCGACTTCGGAAGGCTGAGTGGAGGGATTGATCCGGGGGTGGGAGCGCAGCGACCGTCTGGCGCAGCCAGACACAGCGAGTGTAGGTGCAGCGAAGCCAACCGGAGCCGCTGCGCCCGGATCGATTCCGCAGCGAAGGAACCCCGAGCCCCAGCGAGCGGGCCGCACGTAGGAGCAAGCGTTTTTTTGCTTACTTTTTTTAGGCGTTTGTAAAAAAAGTGAGTCGCCGTAAGGGCGAAACCCTAAGTGGCCCTTACCGCAGCAACGAATATTCACCCAAACATTACCGAAGAAACTTCGCTACTTTCTGCGCGGCGCTAGCCAAATGCTGTTCATGCGTAAAACCGGAAACCTTCAACGGCTTCAAATCATGATCACCTGCCGCCAGCCAAGTCACCTCAATACTCGGTGACAAGCTGTAAGCCGCAACTGCCTCACGATTACCCAGCGCATCCCGCTCCCCCTGCACAACCAACGCCCGCGTGCGCAACGAAGCCAAATGCTCAACCCGCGGCTTCTCCGGCTTCCCCGCCGCATAAAACGGATACCCCAGACACACCAACGCATCCACCCCCAACTCATCCGCCACCAAACTGGCCATCCGCCCGCCCATCGACTTGCCGCCAATCGCCAAAACCCCAGCGACATGACGCCGCACTTCGCCATACACCTCCCGCCAGCAATCCTGCAATTTCGGCGCAGGATTCGGCGGACGCTTAACCCCATCCACGCGCCGCTGCGCCATATACGGAAACTCAAAGCGCACTACGTTGATACCCAGCGCAGCAAGACGCCCAGCCATATCCGACATCCAGTCACTGTCCATCGGCGCCCCCGCCCCATGCGCCAGGATCAACGTCGCCGAAGCCTCACCAACAGCGGCGTCCCACAGCCACCCATGATCACGCACACACTGCGCCCATTGATCCCCGTCAATACTGGCCTTGTGCTGTTTGTCCATGCTTGCCTCGCTTTTAGTCTGCCTATAACTCCAGACGAAGGATTCGCGCCGTTCGCGCGCGCTCACTTCGGCTGAACCGTGGATGGGGAACCATGAACACTTCTATCAGTACCGCCTACAACTACAAGGTGGTCCGCCAATTCGCCATTATGACGGTGGTGTGGGGCATCGTCGGCATGGGCCTCGGGGTTTTTCTCGCGGCGCAATTGGTCTGGCCCGAACTCAACTTCAATTTGCCCTGGACCAGTTTCGGCCGTCTGCGCCCGCTGCACACCAACGCGGTGATCTTCGCCTTCGGTGGCTGCGCGCTGTTCGCCAGCTCTTTCTACTCGGTACAACGCACCTGCCAGACGCAATTGTTTGCACCAAAAATCGCCGCGTTCTGCTTCTGGGGCTGGCAACTGGTGATTCTGCTGGCGGCGATCAGCCTGCCGCTGGGTTACACCAGTTCCAAGGAATACGCCGAGCTGGAATGGCCGATCGACATCTTGATCACCATTGTCTGGGTCGCCTACGCGATTGTGTTTTTCGGCACGATCATGCAGCGCAAGACCAAGCACATCTACGTGGGCAACTGGTTTTTTGGCGGGTTCATCATCACCGTGGCGATTCTGCACATCGTCAACAACCTTGAGTTGCCGGTGAGTTTCACTAAATCCTACTCGCTGTACGCCGGTGCAACCGACGCCATGGTGCAGTGGTGGTACGGCCACAACGCCGTGGGCTTTTTCCTCACCGCAGGCTTCCTCGGCATGATGTATTACTTCGTGCCGAAACAGGCCGAGCGTCCGGTGTATTCGTATCGCCTGTCGATCGTGCACTTCTGGGCGTTGATCACCCTGTACATCTGGGCCGGTCCGCACCACTTGCACTACACCGCACTGCCGGACTGGGCGCAGTCGCTGGGCATGGTGATGTCGCTGATTCTGCTGGCGCCGAGCTGGGGCGGCATGATCAACGGCATGATGACCCTCTCGGGCGCCTGGCATAAGTTGCGCAGCGACCCGATCCTGCGCTTCCTCGTGGTGTCGCTGGCGTTCTACGGCATGTCGACCTTCGAAGGGCCGATGATGGCCATCAAGACTGTGAACGCCCTCTCCCACTACACCGACTGGACCATCGGCCACGTACACGCCGGCGCCCTCGGCTGGGTGGCGATGATCTCCATCGGCGCGCTGTATCACATGATTCCGAAAATCTTCGGCCGTGCGCAGATGCACAGCATCGGCCTGATCAACGCGCATTTCTGGCTCGCGACCATCGGCACCGTGCTTTATATCGCCTCGATGTGGGTCAACGGCATTGCCCAGGGCCTGATGTGGCGCGCGGTCAACGAGGACGGCACGCTGACGTACTCCTTCGTTGAAACCCTGGTGGCCAGCCATCCGGGCTTTGTTGTGCGACTGGTCGGCGGGGCGATTTTCCTGAGTGGCATGTTGCTGATGGCTTACAACACCTGGCGCACCGTGCGGGCCTCGCAGCCTGCTGACGTCGTTGCTGCCGCGCAGATGGCCTGAGGAGTCCGCCATGAAACACGAAACGATTGAAAAGAACGTCGGCCTGCTGATGCTGCTGATGGTGTTCGCCGTGAGCATCGGCGGCCTGACCCAGATTGTCCCGCTGTTTTTCCAGGACGTCACCAACAAACCGGTGGAAGGCATGAAGCCCTACACCGCGCTGCAACTGGAAGGTCGCGACATTTATATCCGCGAAGGCTGCGTCGGTTGCCACTCGCAGATGATCCGCCCGTTCCGCGCCGAAACCGAGCGCTACGGGCACTATTCGGTGGCCGGCGAAAGCGTCTGGGATCACCCGTTCCTGTGGGGTTCGAAACGCACCGGGCCGGACCTTGCCCGCGTGGGCGCGCGCTACTCGGATGACTGGCACCGCGCGCACTTGTACAACCCGCGCAACGTGGTGCCGGAATCGAAGATGCCGGCCTACCCGTGGCTGGTCACGCAGGCGGTCGACAGCAGCCACACCGAAACCAAGCTGAAAACCATGCGCACCCTCGGCGTGCCGTACACCGACGACGACATCAGCGGCGCGGTCGCCAGCCTCAAGGGCAAGACCGAAATGGACGCGCTCGTCTCCTACCTGCAAGTGCTCGGCACTGCGATCAAGAGCAAGAGGTGAGCACGATGATCATTGAAATGAGTGCAGGCCTGATCCGCGGCCTCGGCACGGTCGTGGTGTTTGTCGCGTTTATCGGTTTGACCCTGTGGGTGTTCAACCGCAAGCGCACCCCGGAATTCGCCGAAGCGCGCCTGCTGCCGTTTGCCGACGAACCGCAACCCGAAACAATTTCCGCCCCTGAAACAAGGAGTACCCGGCCATGACCACCTTCTGGAGTACGTGGATCTGCGTACTGACCATTGGCAGCCTGATCGGCCTGACCTGGCTGCTGATCGGCACGCGCCGGGGCGAGACCAAGGGCAGCGTCGACCAGACCATGGGCCACAGCTTCGACGGCATCGAGGAGTACGACAACCCGCTGCCGCAGTGGTGGTTCATGCTGTTCGCCGGGACGCTGGTGTTCTCGGTGGGCTATCTGATTCTGTATCCGGGCCTGGGCAACTGGAAAGGTATCCTGCCGGGTTACGAGGACGGCTGGACCGGCGTTCACGAGTGGGAAAAGGAAATGAACAAGGCCGACGCCAAATTCGGCCCGATCTTCGCCAAATTCGCGGCGATGCCGTTGGAAGAAGTGGCCAAGGATCCGCAGGCGCTGAAAATGGGCGGTCGCCTGTTCGCTTCCAACTGCTCGGTGTGCCACGGCTCGGATGCCAAGGGCGCGTTCGGTTTCCCTAACCTCGCCGACAGCGACTGGCGCTGGGGCGGCGACGCCGAGACGATCAAGACCACGATCATGGGCGGGCGGATGGCGGCAATGCCGGCCTGGGGTGAAGTACTCGGCGAGGCCGGGGTGAAAAACGTTGCCGCGTATGTGCGCCATGAACTGGCCGGCCTGCCGCTGCCCGCCGACAGCAAGGCGGACCTGCAAGCCGGGCAACAGGCGTTCAGCACCACTTGCGTAGCTTGTCATGGCGCCACCGGTCAGGGCACCCCCGCCATGGGCGCGCCAAACCTGACCCATCCGGCGGGCTTCATTTATGGCACCAGTCTGACCCAACTGGAACAGACCATTCGCCATGGTCGCCAGGGCCACATGCCAGCGCAGATTGAATTGCTGGGCAACGATAAAGTGCAATTGCTTGCGGCTTATGTGTACAGCCTTTCGAAAACTAGTGAGCAATTGAGCGGCAAGCTTCAAGCTGAAAGCTCCAAGTAAAATCAACATCTTTGTATACACTTCTGCAAGCGACTTGAACCTACTTGTCGCTTGCAGCTTACAGCTCCTAGCTGCTTCTTTTTGTCGCACCCCTGGCAACCTCTCCTTTCGAATCCCCGGAATCGGGTCTACGCTTCACCGAAGCGGACCGGCCAGCGTCGGTTTTCAGATCAATCCCGAGCGATGCGTTCGATGAACCGGCTGACAGATTCGCCGCAAACGCTGATGGATAACGGCTGTTGCGCCGATTGCCCTTCATCCCCCGATCACGACGCATGAAGATGCGCCGTCGACGGCGATCCGCAGCGCTGGTTTTTTTCGCTCGGTGCGACATTTTGTCAGAGGTCATTTTTGACCCTACGCGGCGCATGGAAAGGCCGCAGAATCAGCGTTGGAAAGCATTGACCCAGGTCATGGCGCGTTGCAATGACCCCCTGCTCTCTGCATACTTGCGGCCGATTTTAATCCTAATAAAACACCCAAACCGTGGAACCTTAGAATGAGCACAGCAATCAGTCCGACTGCTTATAACTATAAGGTAGTCCGCCAGTTCGCCATCATGACGGTGGTCTGGGGGATCCTTGGCATGGGGCTCGGTGTCTTCATTGCCTCGCAACTGGTCTGGCCGGAATTGAACTTCGGTCTGCCGTGGACGAGCTTTGGACGCTTGCGCCCGTTGCACACAAACCTGGTGATTTTTGCCTTCGGTGGTTGTGCACTGTTCGCCACTTCCTACTATGTCGTGCAGCGAACCTGCCAGACGCGACTGATTTCCGACAGCCTCGCGGCGTTCACCTTCTGGGGCTGGCAAGCGGTCATCGTCGGCGCCATCATTACCTTGCCGCTGGGTTACACCACCACCAAGGAATACGCCGAACTGGAATGGCCGCTGGCCATTTTGCTGGCCATTGTCTGGGTCACCTACGGTCTGGTGTTCTTCGGCACCATCACCAAGCGCAAAACCAAGCACATCTATGTCGGCAACTGGTTCTACGGCGCGTTCATCGTCGTCACCGCGATGCTGCACATCGTCAACCACATGTCGCTGCCGGTCAGCCTGTTCAAGTCATATTCGGCCTACTCCGGTGCCACTGACGCGATGATCCAGTGGTGGTACGGCCACAACGCGGTGGGCTTCTTCCTCACCACCGGTTTCCTCGGGATGATGTACTACTTCGTGCCGAAACAGGCCGAACGTCCGATCTATTCCTATCGCCTGTCGATCGTGCATTTCTGGGCGCTGATCACCCTGTACATCTGGGCCGGCCCGCACCACCTGCACTACACCGCCCTGCCGGACTGGGCACAATCGCTGGGCATGGCGATGTCGATCATTCTGCTGGCGCCAAGCTGGGGCGGCATGATCAACGGCATGATGACCCTGTCGGGCGCCTGGCATAAGTTGCGCACCGACCCGATCCTGCGCTTCCTCGTCGTATCGCTGGCGTTCTACGGCATGTCGACTTTCGAAGGGCCGATGATGGCGATCAAAACCGTCAACTCGCTCTCGCACTACACCGACTGGACCATCGGCCACGTACACGCCGGCGCCCTCGGTTGGGTAGCAATGATCTCGATCGGCGCGATCTACCACATGATCCCGAAACTGTTCGGCCGCGCGCAGATGCACAGCACCGGGCTGATCAACGCGCACTTCTGGCTCGCCACCATCGGCACCGTGCTCTACATCGCCTCGATGTGGGTCAACGGCATCACCCAGGGCCTGATGTGGCGCGCCATCAACGATGACGGCACCCTCACCTACTCGTTCGTCGAAGCGCTGCAGGCCAGCCACCCGGGCTTCATCGTCCGCGCGCTGGGCGGTGCGTTCTTTGCCAGCGGCATGCTGCTGATGGCTTACAACGTTTATCGCACCGTACGTGCGTCGGACCCGGTTGAAGCCGAAGCCGCCGCCAAGATCGCCGTCGTTGGAGCTCACTGATGAAGCATGAAGCTGTCGAGAAGAATATTGGCCTGCTGGCCTTCTTCATGGTGATCGCCGTCAGCGTCGGTGGTCTGACCCAAATTGTTCCGCTGTTCTTTCAGGACGTCACCAATAAGCCGGTCGAGGGCATGAAGCCACGCTCGGCGCTGGAACTGGAAGGCCGCGACGTCTACATCGCCAACGGTTGTGTCGGCTGCCACTCGCAGATGATCCGTCCGTTCCGCGCTGAAACCGAACGCTATGGCCACTATTCGGTTGCCGGTGAAAGCGTCTGGGATCACCCGTTCCTGTGGGGTTCCAAACGTACCGGCCCGGACCTGGCCCGGGTGGGCGGTCGTTACTCCGATGACTGGCAGCGTGCGCACTTGTACAACCCGCGCAACGTGGTGCCTGAGTCGAAAATGCCGGCTTACCCGTTCCTCGTGGAAAACAAGCTCGACGGCAAGGAAACCGCGAAAAAAATGGAAGTCTTGCGCACCCTCGGCGTGCCTTACACCGACGAAGACATCGCCGGTGCACAGGATGCCGTGAAGGGCAAAACCGAAATGGACGCGCTGGTGGCCTATCTGCAAGGCCTGGGCACCATCATCAAAAGCAAACGGTGAATCTGATGGATATCGGGATGATTCGAGGCCTGGGCACCGTTGTCGTGATGGTGGCCTTTATCGGTCTGGCGTTGTGGGTGTTCAGCCCCAAGCGCAAGTCGGAGTTTGAAGACGCGACCTTGCTGCCTTTTGCGGATGATCCCGAAGCCATCAAGCACGTCGAGCAAGCTTCTAGGAGTAACAAAGAATGACTACATTCTGGAGTCTGTACGTCACAGTCCTCAGTCTCGGTACGATCTTCGCCCTGACCTGGCTGCTGCTGTCGACCCGCAAGGGCCAGCGCAGCGAACAGACGGACGAGACGGTCGGCCACTCCTTCGACGGGATCGAGGAGTACGACAACCCGCTGCCAAAATGGTGGTTCATGCTGTTCGTCGGCACCATCATTTTTGCCTTGGGTTACCTGGTGCTGTATCCAGGCCTGGGCAACTGGAAGGGCCTGCTGCCGGGCTACAACTATCTCGATACGGAAAAGCAGACCGCGTTCGCCAACGGCCAGACCGGCTGGACCGGCGTGCACGAATGGGAAAAGGAAATGGCGCGTTCGGACGCCAGGTTCGGTCCGATCTTCGCCAAGTTCGCCGCCATGCCGATCGAAGAAGTCGCCAAGGATCCGCAAGCACTGAAAATGGGCGGTCGTCTGTTCGCCTCCAACTGCTCCGTGTGCCACGGTTCCGACGCCAAGGGCGCCTACGGTTTCCCCAACCTGACCGACGCCGACTGGCGCTGGGGCGGTGAGCCGGAAACCATCAAGACCACCATCATGGGCGGCCGTCACGCGGTGATGCCGGCTTGGGCGGAGGTGATCGGTGAGCAAGGCGTGGCTGATGTCGCGGCTTATGTAGTGACCAACCTGGATGGCCGCAAGCTGCCGGAAGACGCCAAGGCCGACCCGGCCAACGGCCAGAAACTGTTCGCCGCCAACTGCGTGGCCTGCCACGGCCCGGCCGGCAAAGGCACCCCAGCCATGGGCGCGCCTGACCTGACGCATCCGGGCGCGTTCATTTACGGATCGAGCTTCGCGCAACTGCAGCAGACCATCCGTTATGGCCGTCAGGGCCAGATGCCCGCGCAGGAACAACTGCAGGGTAACGACAAGGTGCACCTGCTCGCAGCGTACGTTTATAGCCTGTCGCACGGTGAAAAAGCACCGGAAGCGGACGCCGAGTAAGGCCTGCGCCTGAAGCAATACGAGACGGCCCCGCCAATGGGAATTGGCGGGGCCGTTTTGTTTGACGCCCTTGCTTTCGACCAATGGTAGCGCTTGATGGGCTGCCAAGGTTGTCGGCTGGACTTTGAAGTAGTAACGTTTCTACAAAGCATCATTGAGGGCGGATACACATGATGGCCATTACCACCATTTCCAGTCGCGAATTCAACCAAGACACAAGTAGTGCCAAAAAAGCCACGCGTCAGGGGCCGGTAATCATTACCGACCGTGGCAGGCCTGCCCACGTACTGCTAAGCATTGAGGAGTACCAGAAACTCACCGGCCAAAACGCAAGTATTGTCGACCTGTTAGTCATGCCTGAGGCGGCTGATATCGAGTTCGAAACCGAGCGTGCCGTTATCACTCATCGCCCTGTGGATCTGTCCTGATGTATTTGCTCGACACCAATGTAATATCAGAATTGCGTAAACCCCAAGCTGACAAAAATGTTGTCGCTTGGGCCAAAAGCGTCATCGCTCCTCGCATGTTCATTTCAGCCATCACCGTGAAGGAACTGGAAACCGGCGTGTTGCGCATCGAACGCCGGGATCCGGCGCAAGGCAAGGTGTTGCGCAGTTGGCTGAACCGCCACGTACTTCCAACATTCGATGCGAGAATCCTGCCGGTGGATGCGGCTGTCGCCATTCGCTGTGCCAGCTTGCACGTCCCGGATCGCGCCAGTGAGAGCGACTCGCTGATTGCCGCAACGGCCCTGGTTCACGGCCTTACCGTCGTCACCCGCAACGTCAGCGGCTTTCAAGCCAGCGGCGTCGCACTGCTCAACCCTTGGGAACCGTGAATTAGCCAGCCCACCAAAACCGTCCATACTCAACAAGTCAATTGATCTGCGTCAGGCTTTTGCGCAATCGCTACACCATCCGCACTTTTTACCCAACGCGACCAAAGGTCGCACCCTTGAGCCAGAGCTGCAGGCGTATCATTGCGCCACTGCAACAGCCTTTTTTGACCTTGGTTGGCACGTATCGACCGAGGCATTTTTCCACTGCCGTGGGATGCAATGATGAGCAATCAGATTCCGGTACACGACGTCACGCCGCCGAGTAAAAACCCGAGCAACAGCGTCGATCTTTACGCCTCACGAGAAAAAATCTACACCCGCGCCTTCACCGGCCTGTTCCGCAATCTGCGGATGCTCGGCGGGGCGGCGCTATTTCTGTTGTATTTCGGCACGGTGTGGCTGAACTGGGGCGGCCACCAAGCGGTGTGGTGGAACCTGCCGGAGCGTAAGTTTTTCATCTTCGGCGCTACGTTCTGGCCGCAGGATTTCATCTTGCTCTCGGGCCTGTTGATCATTGCCGCGTTCGGCCTGTTCTTCATCACCGTGTATGCCGGTCGCGTCTGGTGCGGCTACACCTGCCCGCAAAGCGTGTGGACGTGGATTTTCATGTGGTGCGAGAAAGTCACCGAGGGCGACCGCAACCAGCGCATCAAGCTCGACAAGGCGCCGATGAGCGCAAATAAATTCATGCGCAAACTGGCCAAGCACTCGCTGTGGCTGCTGATCGGTTTTGTCACAGGCATGACCTTCGTCGGTTACTTCTCGCCGATCCGCGAGCTGGTCATCGAGTTCTTCACCGGCCAGGCCGATGGCTGGTCGTATTTCTGGGTCGGTTTTTTCACCCTCGCCACGTACGGCAATGCCGGTTGGTTGCGTGAGCAGGTGTGCATCTACATGTGTCCTTACGCGCGCTTTCAGAGCGTGATGTTCGACAAGGACACGCTGATCGTTTCCTACGACCCGCGCCGTGGCGAAAGCCGTGGCCCGCGCAAGAAAGGCGTCGACTACAAGGCCCTTGGCCTGGGCGATTGCATTGACTGCACGATGTGCGTGCAGGTCTGCCCGACCGGCATCGACATACGCGACGGCCTGCAGATCGAGTGCATTGGCTGCGCGGCGTGCATCGATGCCTGCGACAGCATCATGGACAAGATGGACTACCCGCGCGGGCTGATCAGCTACACCACCGAACACAATCTGTCCGGGCAGAAAACCCATAAACTGCGGCCACGCCTGATCGGCTATGCGCTGGTGTTGCTGGCGATGATCAGTCTGCTGGTCGCCGCGTTCTTCATGCGCTCGCTGGTCGGTTTCGACGTCAGCAAAGACCGCGTGCTGTACCGCGAAAACGCCGAAGGCCGGATCGAAAACGTCTACAGCCTGAAGATCATGAACAAGGATCAGCACGATCATACCTATGTGCTGGAAGCTGAAGGCCTGCCGGACCTGCGCCTGCAAGGCAAGCGCGAGATCAAGGTTGCCGCCGGGGATATCGTCAGCATGCCGGTCGAGTTGTCGAGCGCACCGGAGCAACTGCCATCGAGCACCAATGAGGTGAAATTCATCCTCAAGGACGCCGATGACGATAGCGTCCACGTTGAAGCCAAGAGCCGATTCATCGGCCCACAAATCCGTTGAGAGAACTGCACATGCCCGCTGCAAACGCTGCAAGTCCCTGGTACAAGCACCTCTGGCCATGGATCATCATCGCGATTCTGGCCTGCTCGGTGACCCTGACCCTGTCCATGGTGACCATTGCGGTCAACAATCCGGACAATCTGGTCAACGACAACTATTACGAAGCAGGCAAAGGCATCAACCGTTCGCTGGACCGTGAGTTGCTGGCGCAGAACCTGAAGATGCGCGCCAACGTGCACCTGGACGGCGTCACCGGCGAAGTCGACCTGCGCCTGAGCGGTGACAGCCAGCCGCAAACCCTGGAGTTGAATCTGATATCGCCAACCCAGCCGGAGAAGGATCGCAAAATAGTCCTTACCCGCAGTGACAGTGAAACCGGGCGCTACATCGGCCAACTCGGGGACAAGGTCGAGGGACGTCGGTTTGTCGAGTTGCTCGGCAGTCAGGATGACCACGTGTGGCGTATGTTTGAAGAAGAACTTGTCAGCCATGACAAGGATCTGCTACTCGGCGATGAGCCATTGCAGGGTGCGGAAGACCTCAAGAAATAAGCCTGCCATTGTGGCGAGGGAGCTTGCTCCCGCCGGGGGCGCGAAGTGCCCCTGAAATTGGCTTCCTGGCGCATTCAGGCATAGTGAGTCTGCTGCTTTGCGACTGCTTCGCCGTCGAGCGGGAGCAAGCTCCCTCGCTACAATGGATTTCCATGGCAACAGAAATGACCACCCCACTTCCCTGCTACCACTGCGCCCTGCCCGTCCCGTCCGGCAGCCGCTTCACCGCCGTCGTACTCGGGCAGTCCCGCGAATTCTGCTGCCCGGGCTGTCAGGCCGTGGCCGAAGCCATCGTCGCCGGCGGTCTGGAAAGCTACTACCAGCATCGCAGCGAAGCCTCGGCCAACCCCGAAGCGCTGCCGGTGCAACTGAGCGATGAACTGGCGCTGTACGACCGCGCCGACGTGCAACAACCCTTCGTCCGCCACGAAGGCGATCTGGCCGAAACCACTCTGTTGATGGAAGGCATCAGTTGCGCTGCCTGTGGCTGGCTGATCGAGAAACACCTGCGCACGCTGCCGGCGGTCGCCGAGGCGCGACTGAACCTGTCCAACCATCGTCTGCACGTCAGCTGGGCCGACGCGCAATTGCCGCTGAGCCAGTTGCTCGCCGAACTGCGCCATATCGGCTACGCCGCCCATCCCTACCAAGCCGACCGCGCCAGCGAACAACTGGCCAGCGAGAATCGCCTGGCCCTGCGTCAGCTCGGCGTCGCCGGGTTGCTGTGGTTCCAGGCGATGATGGCGACGATGGCCACCTGGCCGGAATTCAACATTGACCTCAGTCCCGAACTGCACACGATCCTGCGCTGGGTCGCGCTGTTTCTGACCACGCCGATCGTGTTCTACAGCTGCGCACCGTTCTTCAAAGGCGCGATGCGCGATTTGCGCACCCGTCACCTGACCATGGATGTGTCCGTTTCCCTGGCGATCGGCAGCGCTTATATCGCTGGGATCTGGACGTCGATCACCGCTGTCGGCGAGCTGTACTTCGATGCGGTCGGCATGTTTGCGCTGTTTCTTTTGGCCGGGCGTTATCTGGAACGCCGCGCCCGCGAACGCACCGCCGCCGCCACCGCGCAATTGGTAAATCTGTTGCCGGCCTCGTGCCTGCGTCTTGATGCGAACGGCCAGAGCGAACGCATCCTGCTCAGCGAGCTGCGCCTGGGCGAGCGGATTCTGGTGCAGCCCGGCTCGATTCTGCCGGCTGACGGCAAAATCATCGACGGCCAGTCCAGCATCGACGAATCGCTGCTGACCGGCGAATACCTGCCGCAGCCACGAACCTTGGGCGATGCGGTGACTGCCGGCACGCTCAACGTCGAAGGCGCATTGACGGTCGAAGTGCAGGCGTTGGGACAAGACACGCGCCTGTCCGCAATTGTCCGCCTGCTCGACCGCGCCCAGGCGGAAAAACCACGTCTGGCAGAAATCGCCGACCGCGCCGCGCAATGGTTTCTGTTGCTGTCGCTGATCGCGGCGGCAGTGATCGGCCTGCTCTGGTGGCAACTCGATTCTTCGCGGGCATTCTGGATCGTCCTCGCCATGCTGGTCGCGACCTGCCCCTGCGCGCTGTCGCTGGCGACGCCAACCGCCCTCACCGCCGCCACCGGCACGCTGCACAAACTCGGCCTGCTGTTGACCCGCGGCCATGTGCTTGAAGGCCTCAATCAAATCGATACGGTGATTTTCGACAAGACCGGCACCCTGACCGAAGGCCGTCTGGTCCTGCGCTCGATTCGCCCGCTCGGTGGCCTTGACAGCGAACAATGTCTGAGCCTTGCCGCCGCCCTGGAAAACCGTTCGGAACACCCCATTGCCCGAGCGTTCGGCCGCGCCCCGCTGGCCGCTGAAGAAGTCCACAGCACGCCGGGGCTGGGTCTGGAAGGCGTGGTGGACGGCCAGCGTTTGCGCATCGGCCAGGCAGCATTTGCCTGCGCCCCGAGCGGCGCGCCGGTACCGTTGATGCCCGATGAAGCCGGGCAATGGTTGCTGCTCGCGGACACTGACGGCCCGCTGGCCTGGTTCGTCCTCGATGATCGCTTGCGCGACGACGCCCCCGCCCTGCTTGCGGCGTGCAAGGCACGTGGCTGGCGCACACTGCTGTTGTCCGGGGACAGCTCGCCGATGGTCGCCAGCGTCGCCGCCGAACTGGGTATTGATGAGGCCCGCGGCGGCTTGCGCCCGGATGACAAACTGCAAGTGCTGCAGCAACTGCACCAGCAGGGTCGCAAAGTGCTGATGCTCGGCGACGGCGTCAACGATGTGCCGGTGCTCGCCGCTGCGGACATCAGCGTGGCGATGGGTTCGGCCACCGATCTGGCGAAAACCAGCGCCGACGCGGTGCTGCTGTCCAACCGCCTCGACGCCTTGGTGCAAGCCTTCAGCCTGGCGCGACGTACCCGCCGGGTGATCATCGAGAACCTGTTGTGGGCTGCGCTGTACAATGGCCTCATGTTGCCGTTCGCCGCCCTCGGCTGGATCACTCCGGTTTGGGCCGCCGTCGGCATGTCGATCAGTTCGCTGACCGTGGTGCTCAACGCCCTGCGCCTGACTCGCGTGCCGGGCGCGCCAGCCGCGCACACCTCGTCAGAAACCCGCCCATTGCCGGCCTGAGCCGCACGGGCCTGGAGTACAGATGCCAGCTCTCTACGTGATGATCCCCGCGGCCCTGCTGATCGTAGCCATCGCCGTGTACATCTTCTTCTGGGCGGTGGACAGCGGCCAGTACGACGACCTCGACGGCCCCGCCCACAGCATCCTCTTCGATGATCAGGACCCGAACCACACCGCTGCGGTGGACGAAGCCAACGCCGGCAAACCGGACGACAAGGCGCCACCCCATGCTTGAACTGGCGCCGCTACTGGTCTCGGCGCTGATCCTCGGCCTGCTCGGCGGCGGACATTGCCTGGGCATGTGCGGTGGCTTGATGGGCGCCTTGACCCTGGCGATTCCCAAGGAACAGCGCAGCCGACGCTTTCGCTTGTTGCTGGCCTACAACCTGGGGCGGATTCTCAGTTATGCCACGGCAGGGTTGTTGATCGGGCTGGCCGGCTGGGCGCTGGCAAACAGCCCGGCGGCGTTGTTCATGCGGGTAATGGCCGGGTTGCTGCTGATCGCGATGGGCTTGTATCTCGCGGGTTGGTGGAGCGGCCTGACGCGCATCGAATCCCTCGGGCGGGGGTTGTGGCGCTATATCCAGCCCGTGGCGAATCGCTTGCTGCCGGTGTCGAGTGTGCCGCGTGCCCTGCTGCTCGGCGCGTTGTGGGGCTGGCTGCCGTGCGGGCTGGTTTACAGCACGTTGTTGTGGAGCGCGAGTCAGGGCAATGCGCTGGACAGTGCGTTGCTGATGCTCGCGTTTGGTCTCGGCACCTGGCCGGTGCTGCTGGCCACCGGGCTGGCGGCTGAACGGGTCACGGCGATCCTGCGCAAACGCAGCGTACGCATGGCTGGCGGGTTGCTGGTCATCCTTTTTGGCCTCTGGACGCTGCCTGGACCGCATCAGCATTGGTTGATGGGCCATTGATTATTCTGTGGCGAGGGAGCTTGCTCCCGCCGGGGTGCGCAGCGCCCCCGCTTTTGCCTCAGGCATCAGGCCTGCTGCGCAGTCCAGCGGGAGCAAGCTCCCTCGCCACATAAGCACTGACTATCCGCAGCCCTTGATGCAAATCAAGATGCCCCGCCGCGCCCTCCCCTAGACTCGCCACACTGCCAGCCTATCCGGGGGGAATGCCCGCATGCTCGACGCCATTCGTTGGGACACCGATTTGATCCGCCGCTATGACCTGGCGGGGCCGCGCTACACCTCGTATCCGACGGCCGTGCAATTTCACGGTCAGGTCGGCACCTTCGACCTGTTCCACGCCCTGCGCGACAGCCGCAAAGCCCTGCGGCCGTTGTCGCTTTATGTGCATGTACCGTTCTGCGCAAACATCTGCTACTACTGCGCCTGCAACAAAGTCATCACCAAGGATCGCGGCCGTGCACAGCCGTATCTGCAACGGCTCGAGCAGGAAATCCAGCTGGTCGCCTGCCACCTCGACCCCGCGCAGACAGTCGAGCAGCTGCATTTCGGCGGCGGTACCCCGACTTTTCTCAGCCACGACGAACTGCGCCAATTGATGGCGCACTTGCGCAAGCACTTCAATCTGCTGGAGGACGACTCTGGCGATTACGGCATCGAGATCGACCCGCGTGAAGCCGACTGGTCGACCATGGGCCTGTTGCGTGAACTGGGTTTCAACCGCGTCAGCATCGGCCTGCAGGACCTCGACCCGGCGGTGCAGCGTGCGGTCAATCGCCTGCAAAGCCTGGAAGAAACCCGCGCGGTGATCGACGCTGCGCGCACGTTGCAATTTCGCTCGATCAACATTGATTTGATCTACGGCTTGCCGAAGCAGACCCCGGACAACTTCGCCCGCACTGTCGACGAAGTCATCAGCCTGCAACCGGACCGGCTCTCGGTGTTCAACTATGCGCATCTGCCGGAACGCTTCATGCCGCAGCGGCGCATCAACAGCAGCGAGTTGCCGAGCCCGGCGCAAAAACTGGAGATGTTCCAGCGCACCATTGAACAGCTCACGACCGCCGGCTATCGCTACATCGGCATGGACCACTTCGCCCTGCCCGACGACGAACTGGCGATCGCCCAGGAAGAAGCCACCCTGCAACGCAACTTCCAGGGTTACACCACCCACGGTCATTGCGACCTGATTGGCCTGGGGGTTTCGGCGATCAGCCAGATCGGCGATCTGTACTGCCAGAACAGCAGCGATCTCAACGCCTATCAAAACACCCTCGCCAGCGCGCAACTGGCCACCAGTCGCGGCCTGGTGTGCAACGCCGACGATCGCCTGCGCCGCGCGGTGATCCAGCAACTGATCTGCACTTTCAGGCTGGAATTCGCCACCATCGAACAGCAATTCAACGTCGATTTTCAGGGCTATTTCGGCGCGCTATGGCCGCAACTGCAGAGTATGGCCGAGGATGGCCTGATCAGACTCGAACGCGAACGCATCGAGGTGTTGCCGGCCGGACGCCTGCTGGTGCGCTCGGTGTGCATGGTGTTCGATGCCTACCTTGAGCAGCAGAACCGCCAGCGCTTCTCGCGAGTAATCTAGGGCTTGGTCAGGAGCGAGCCGACCTTGAAGTTTTGATCCGGGGTCAACGCCGACTGATTCATCACCTTGGACAGGGCAAGGTTGGCGGTGATCAGGCCACTGCTCAAGGCTGCGATGGCACCGCGCAGCGCGGCGAGCTTGTTGGTTTTTTCTTCATTGGACAGGGTCTTGTCGGACATCACAGCCGCCATGCGGGCTTTTTTCTCGACAATCTCTTTTTGTATTTTGCGGATCATTTTCAGCAACTGCTGGATGTTCTCCGGCAAGCCACTGTTGTCGATATCGCTGTTTTCGCCGCCGACCGCGGCAGATTTTGCAATGGCAGCACCGGACAGCGACACTTTGACGCCCTCGACCAAGGTCGGGGTTGCCTGCGTTGAAGAGTCGGCGTCGCGGTCAACGGCAGAGTCATTATTCAGACCCTCCGGCAACGCCGCAACGCCATGATTACCGGGGTTCAGCGTGCCAATGGCGCTCATCGAATCCTTCCTTCCGTGCGTTCTGATACCGGTTTATCGGCCGCCAGGGCTGCGGCTTTATGCCTGTAGGACAACGTCGTTGCACGCTGGCCTGAATGTCCTCCCGTGAGTTACCCTTACGGCTTATGTGTGTTTTCCCACAAGGATTTAAGAAATGTCCGAGCCAGTTAAACTGCGCGCTCACAACCAGGCCCATTGCAAGGATTGCAGCCTGGCCCCTCTCTGCCTGCCACTTTCTTTGAATCTGGAAGACATGGATGCGCTGGACGAAATCGTTAAACGCGGCCGCCCGTTGAAAAAGGGCGAGTTCCTGTTCCGTCAGGGCGACACGTTCGATTCCGTTTATGCAGTACGCTCCGGCGCCCTGAAGACCTTCAGCCTCAGCGACGGCGGCGAGGAGCAACTGACGGGTTTCCACTTGCCGAGCGAACTGGTCGGACTGTCCGGTATGGACACAGAGAAACACCCGGTGTCGGCTCAAGCGCTGGAGACGACCTCGGTCTGCGAAATCCCCTTCGAACGTCTTGATGAACTGGCCTTGCAACTGCCGCAACTGCGCCGTCAGTTGATGCGCGTGATGAGCCGTGAGATCCGCGACGACCAGCAAATGATGTTGCTGCTGTCGAAGAAAACCGCCGACGAGCGCATCGCCACCTTCCTCGTCAACCTGTCGGCGCGTTTCCGTGCCCGCGGCTTCTCGGCCAATCAGTTCCGCCTGAGCATGTCGCGCAATGAAATCGGCAACTACCTGGGCCTGGCGGTGGAAACCGTGTCGCGGGTGTTCACGCGCTTCCAGCAGAACGAGCTGATCGCCGCCGAGGGCAAAGAGATCCACATCCTCGACCCGATTCAGCTGTGCGCCCTGGCCGGTGGCTCGATCGACGGCTGATCACGACCCGCGGTTGAGCGAATCGTTTCAGCCGCGGGTATACTGCGCCGTTTGCAGCCCTGCCAGGACACCCCGATGGTCTTCGACTCCTTCGACATCAAATCCCTGATCCGCCCCGTGATCGACTTCCCGAAACCGGGCGTGATCTTTCGCGACATCACCCCGCTGTTCCAGTCGCCAACGGCCCTGCGCCTGGTGATGGACAGCTTCGCCCACCGCTATGTCGAAGCCGATTTCACCCACATCGGTGCGATGGATGCCCGTGGCTTCCTGATCGGTTCGGTACTGGCTTACCAACTGAACAAGCCGCTGGTGCTGTTTCGCAAACAGGGCAAACTGCCGGCCGACGTGCTGGCCGAAGGTTACGCGACCGAATACGGCGAAGCGTTTCTGGAAGTCCACGCCGACAGCCTGTGCGAAGGCGATTCGGTGGTGATGTTCGATGATTTGATCGCCACCGGCGGCACGCTGATCGCAGCGGCCAATCTGATTCGCCGCATGGGTGCGCGCGTGCATGAAGCGGCGGCGATTATCGACTTGCCAGAGTTGCAAGGTTCGCAGCGTCTTGAGGATATGGGCATTCCTACCTTCTGCCTGACGCAGTTCGCGTTGACCGATAAATAAGCCTCACATTGATCATTCCCACGCTCTGCGTGGGAATGCAGCCCGGGACGCTCCGCGTCCCTATCGCAAGCTGGAACGCAGAGCGTCCCTTGAGGCATTCCCACGCAGAGCGTGGGAACGATCATGGAGGGAGGTCAAAGCCCCATCTGCCTGCTGATGATTTCGTTCATCACCTCACGCGTCCCGCCGCCAATCGACAGGATGCGGTTATCCCGATACAGCCGCTCCACCAGGCTTTCGCGCATGTAACCCAGCCCGCCAAGAATCTGCACCGCCTCCGTGGTGATGCGGTCCGAGGTGTCGGTGGCGAAATTCTTCGCCATGGAAATCTCCTTGATCACACTCTGCCCCGCCGCCATCTTCGCCGCTTGCCGATAAGTGAACTCCCGCGACACTTCCAGCGCCGTGGCCATCTCGGCGAGACGATGCTTGATCACCTGAAATTTGCCGATCGGCTTGCCAAACGCCTCGCGCTCGCGCGCCCATTTCAGGCTCTGTTCCAGCGCCAGTTGCGAAGTCATGTTTGCCATCAGCGCCAGCGCCAGGCGTTCGCTCTGGAAATTGCCCATGATGCAAGCGAAGCCCATGTTCTCGGCGCCGATCAGATTGTCTACAGGCACGCGGCAGTCATCAAAGAATAATTCAGCGGTGTCCGACGCCCACCAGCCCATTTTCTTCAACTGCCGGCCGACGGTGAAACCTGGCGTGCCCTTCTCGATCAGCAACAGGCTGATGCCGCCGAACCCCGGCGCGCCGGTACGCACCGCAACGGTGTAGAAATCGGCGCGCACGCCACTGGTAATAAAGGTTTTGCTGCCGCTGACCCGGTAGAAATCGCCGTCACGCACGGCGCGGGTTTGCAGGTTGGCGACGTCGGAGCCGCCACCCGGTTCGGTGACTGCCAGGGCGCTGATTTTTTCACCGCTGAGCACTGGCGGCACGACCCGCTCGCGAACCTCGGGCCGCGCCCATTTGACGATCGGCGGCAGGCCGATGTCCAGCGACCCCAGACCGGCCACCAGGCCACCGGAGCCGCAGCGCATCAACTCCTCACTGGCGGCAATCTTGGCGAACAGATCGCCTTCATGGCTGCCGCCCAGGGCTTCGGCATAGCCGATGCCGAGAATGCCCGCAGCGCCGGCCTTCAGATACAGTTCGCGGGGAAAACTTTCGGCTTCTTCCCACTGATCAATGTCCGGCAGGATCTCGCGCTCGACGAAACGTCTGACGCTGTCGCGGACCAATTGGTGGCTGGGGTCGAAGTATTCCTGAAAGGCAGGCATGGGCGAGCTCCACGGAAGGGTTCGCCGACGTTAACCGAGCGCTTGCTTGGTTTTCAATGAAATTGTTTTGCGGGTCTCGGGGACCGAGTCGCGGCTATCGCGAGCAGGCTCACTCCTACAGGGGAACGCATTTCAATTGTAGGAATGAGCCTGCTCGCGATAGGGCCAGAACAGGCGATAGAGATTTACAAGGAAATAGGCTTGCGCCCGGCAAACGAATGCGCCAGCGTCCCGCCGTCGACCAGCTCCAGCTCTCCGCCCAACGGCACGCCATGGGCAATGCGCGAAGCGATCAAGCCTTTGTTGCTGAGCAACTGCGCGATGTAGTGCGCTGTCGCCTCGCCTTCCACGGTCGGGTTGGTCGCGAGGATGACCTCGGTAAACGTCCCTGCCTCTTCAATCCGCGCCATCAGTTGCGGAATGCCGATTGCTTCGGGCCCCAATCCATCAAGCGGCGACAAATGCCCCTTGAGCACAAAATAACGGCCACGGAACCCGGTCTGCTCGACCGCGTAAACATCCATCGGCCCTTCGACCACGCACAGCAGCGTGTCGTCGCGCCGGCTGTCGGCGCATTGCGGGCAGAGATCGTCTTCAGTCAGCGTGCGGCACTGGCGGCAGTGGCCGACCCCTTCCATCGCCTGGCTCAGGGCCTGGGCCAGGCGCGTGCCGCCGCTGCGGTCGCGTTCGAGCAACTGCAACGCCATGCGCTGAGCGGTTTTCTGACCCACGCCCGGCAAGGTGCGCAGGGCGTCGATCAGTTGGCGAATCAAAGGGCTGAAGCTCATGGGTAAACAGTCCGACTAAACAACGAGACGCGGTTTATACCCGCGCCTCCGGCCAGCGTCAAATCCTCAGTTCTGGGCGACCCGGACCACCAGTTTGCCGAAGTTGCGTCCCTCCAGCAGACCGATAAACGCTTCAGGCGCCTGCTCCAGGCCTTCGACCACGTCCTCGCGGAATTTGACCTTGCCATCGCGCACCCACGGCACCATGTGGCTGATGAATTCCGGCTGGCGATCGCCGTAGTCATCGAACACGATAAAGCCCTGGATGCGTACCCGCTTGGTCAGCAGCGTGCGTTGCAGCAACGGCAGGCGATCCGGGCCTTTGGGAGTTTCCGAGGCGTTGTAACCGGCAATCAGACCACACAGCGGAACGCGCGCCTTGGGATTGAGCAGCGGCACGACAGCGTCGAAGACATGACCACCGACGTTTTCGAAATAGATGTCGATGCCCTCGGGGCAAGCCTTGGCCAGTTGTTCGGCAAAGTCTGCTGCCTTGTGATCGATGCACGCGTCGAAACCCAGCTCTTCAACCACGTATCTGCATTTCTCGGCACCGCCGGCCACACCGACGACGCGCAAACCCTTGATCTTCGCCACCTGACCGACCACCGAGCCGACAGCACCGGACGCTGCGGCCACCACCAGCGTTTCGCCTTCTTTTGGCTGGCCGATGTCCATCAGGCCCATATAGGCGGTCATGCCCGGCATACCCAGGACGCCGAGGGCCATCGACGGGCTCGGCAGGCCGGCCGGGATCGGCATGATGTTGCGTCCGTCGCTGATGCTGTGGCTTTGCCAGCCGGTCGCGCCAACCACCAGGTCACCGGCATGGAATTTCGGATGATTGGAGCGTTCCACCCGGCTGACCGCTCCACCGGTCATGACTTCGCCGATTTGCACCGGAGCCGCGTAGGACGGTGCGTCGCTCATACGCCCGCGCATGTACGGATCGAGCGACAGGTACAGGGTTTTCAGCAGCACCTGACCGTCCTGCAGGTCCGGCAAAGCTTCGCGCTCCAGGCGAAAGTTTTCCGGCGTCGGCGCGCCGGTCGGGCGCGAGGCGAGGACGAAGCGTTGGTTGAGGGTGAGAGGGTCGGACATGTCAGCGTCTCCTGTGAAGGGTTAATTCAGCGGGTATAGGGAGCAGACCGTTGTGGCTTTTGCGCGTTCGATGTTTCTACTCTGCACCTGTGGCGAGGGAGCTTGCTCCCGCTCGGCTGCGCAGCAGTCGCAAAACCTTTCAGCGCGATATTCCTGAAAGTATGCAGGGGAGCGCTTCGCACTCCAGCGGGAGCAAGCTCCCTCGCCACAGACATCACAAGGCGCACATTCAGGATGCGTCAGAAACAAAAATGCCAGGCGCAAGGCCTGGCATTTTGTGTAGCTCATCTGTCGCCGGATGGCGAATCAGAACGGCAGTTTCATCCCCGCTGGCAGGTTCATGCCGGCGGTCATGCTGCCCATTTTTTCCTGGCTATTGGCTTCGATCTTGCGCACGGCGTCATTGACAGCGGCAGCGACCACAGCTTCGAGCATCTCTTTGTCGTCTTCGCTCAGGCCTTCGACCAGGCTTGGGTCGATGCTGACGCTTTTGACGTCGTGACGCCCGGTCATCACCACGGTGACCATATCGCCGCCGGCCTTGCCGGTGACTTCGGCATTGGCCAGTTCTTCCTGCATCTTGGCCATTTTTTCCTGCATCTGCTGCGCCTGCTTCATCAGGCCGGCCATGCCACCCTTCATCATGGGAATCACCTCAAAAAGTACTTGGATCAAAACAGCGCCCGGCCAGCGAAGCCGAACGCCTTCAGTTATTAGCCCTGAGTCACCAGGGCGTCGACAGGTTCAATAGTATCGTGTCGTACCACTGCACCGAACTGCTGGACCATCTGCTGGATGAACGGATCACCGTGGATCGATTCTTCCGCCTCGCGCTGTCGGTTGGCGCGCCGGCGGGACGCGGCCTGGGCGGGGGTTTCCTGCTCGGGCTTGATCAGCTCGATGGTCAGGGTCAGCGTGCGCCCGTGGAACTGGTTCAATGCATCATTCAGCCGGCGCTGTTGCGTGGCGTTGAATAACGCGCTGTGAGCCGGATCGAGGTGCATCAGCCAATGATCGCCATCGACCGCGATCAAGGTGCAGTTGGCGGCGATGCTGCCGGTCATGCCGGAAATCGGCAGTTTCGGAAACATTTCCAGCCATTGCAGGGCCAGACCGGTGGCCGGCGCGGCGGCCGGTTCCGGCTCGGGCGCAGGTGTCGGCTCGGCGGCGTGTTCGCTGGCCAGTTCGTCGAGATAGCTGTAGGCCGAATCCATGTCCGGCTCGATGTAGTCTTCGTCCAGCGGCGGTTCGTCGTCCATGTCCATGCCCGGTGTGGCGGCATCGACGTCGGCGACAGACGGCTCGGGAATCGGCGCGGCAGCCCACTCCGGCGCATCCGGGACGACGCTGTCCGGGGTCGGCAGCGGCATCGGCGGCAACTCGGGTTGCTCGGCGGCGGTTTCCAGCACCGGTTCGACGGCCGGTTGCTGCACCGGCGCCGGCTCAGGCTCGGCTTCTACCGGGTCGTTCCACGGCAGATCGACGGCAGCTTCGACAGCAACCGGCTCGGGCTCAGGTTCCGGTACAGGTTCAGCAACCGGCGCAACCGCTACTGACTGAGGCGTCGGCGCGGTTATCGGTGCAGCCGGCGTCACGGGCGCAGGTGCCGGCGCAACCGCCGCAGCGACGACCGGGGCAGGCTTGGGCGCGGCAGCCACTGCGTTCGCGGAATCAACTGTGGCCTGGCTGATCCCCACTGGCTTTAGCGGTTGCCTCGGGGCGTCCGCGGTATCTGCCGGCCGGAACGCCAGCATCCGCAGCAAGACCATCTCGAAGCCACCGCGCGGGTCCGGCGCCAGCGGCAAATCGCGGCGACCGATCAGGCCCATCTGGTAATAAAACTGCACGTCTTCGGCGGGCAACGCCTGGGCCAGCGCCAACACGCGATCGCGGTCGCCATGGCCATTGTCGACACCTTCCGGCAAGGCCTGGGCAATCGCCACGCGGTGCAGTACGTTGAGAATTTCCGAGAGCACGCCATTCCAGTCCGGCCCCTGCTCGGCCAGATGCCGCACCGCTTCGAGCAGTGCCTTGGCATCACCTTCGATCAGCGAATGCAGAACGTCAAAGACCTGGCCGTGATCCAGCGTGCCGAGCATCGCCCGCACATCGGCGGCCAGCACTTTGCCCTCACCGAAGGCGATCGCCTGATCGGTCAGGCTCATGGCGTCACGCATCGAGCCATCGGCGGCGCGACCGAGCAGCCACAGGGCATCGTCTTCGAACGGCACGTTCTCGGCGCTAAGCACGTGGGTCAAATGCTCAACCACACGCTCCGGCGTCATGTTCTTCAGCGAGAATTGCAGGCAACGCGAAAGAATCGTTGCCGGAAGTTTCTGCGGATCGGTAGTCGCCAGGATGAACTTGACGTAGGGCGGTGGCTCTTCGAGGGTTTTCAACAGCGCATTGAACGAATGGCTGGACAGCATGTGCACTTCGTCGATCAGGTAGACCTTGAAGCGCCCACGGCTTGGCGCGTACTGCACGTTGTCGAGCAGTTCGCGGGTGTCTTCGACCTTGGTGCGGCTCGCGGCGTCGATCTCGATCAGGTCGACGAAACGGCCCTCGTCGATCTCGCGGCACACCGAACATTCGCCACAGGGGCTGGAAGTGATACCTGTCTCACAGTTCAGGCATTTGGCAATGATCCGCGCAATCGTGGTCTTACCCACCCCGCGCGTACCGGTAAACAGGTACGCGTGGTGCAGCCGCTGGCTGTCCAAGGCATTGATCAGAGCCTTGAGCACATGGGTCTGGCCGACCATTTCGCGGAACGAGCGCGGACGCCATTTACGTGCAAGAACCTGATAACTCATCGAAAACCGTCGCAACGAAGGAAGCTGAAGCGGCTAATGCTAGCGGAGCAAGGGCAAAATTGCATCCGGTGTCCTCGTCTAATGTGGCTAAGCTGCATGGACAAAGGCTTTTATCGGCTCGGGACGGGCAATGACCAGAGCGTTAATGCGGTGGGCCATGGGGGCATTGCTGGGTATCAGCCTGAGCGCGACGGCAGCACCAGCCCCCTTGCGCTTCGCCATGCCCGACAGCTGGGCCATGCCGATGGTGCAGTTCGAAGGCGGCCGGCCGACCCAGGGCATCCTCCACGACATCATGCTCAGCCTGGCGACGCAGGTCGGCGTACCGGCGCAATTCATCGTACTGCCGCGCGCTCGAATACAGAGCGCTATGGAACACGGCGAAATCGACGTGCGCTGCTATGCCGCGCAATCGTGGCTGCCAAACCAGTCCGGCGACTACCTCTGGAGCGTGCCGCTGTTTTTCCAGCGCGATCTGTTGATCAGTCGCAAGAACCCACCTGCAACCACTGATCCCGCCACCCTGCCCCGCCAGGCCATCGGCACCGTCCTCGGTTACAGCTACCCCACCCTGCAACCGCTGTTTGACGCTGACCAACTGCAACGCGAAGACGCGCGCAATCAGGAGCAGGTGCTGGAAAAACTCCTGGCCGGGCGTTATCGCTATGCGGTGAGCAATCAGTGGACGCTCGACTGGGTCAACCAGCGCCTGATGCCGGAGCAGCAACTGCAAGGCGTCGCGGTGCTGCAGGAGCAAGAAGTCGGTTGCTATGTGAGGAACGATTCGCGGGTGCCGGTACAGCGGATCCTGCGCACGTTGTTGCGGATGAGGATGTCCGGGGAAATTGATCAGATTATCCGGCTCTACACCGGCAATTCTGAAAACACCCCATAACCCCTGTAGGAGTGAGCCTGCTCGCGATGGCGGTCTATCTGCCATTGATAAGTGACTGATACTCCGCTATCGCGAGCAGGCTCACTCCTACAGAGGGGATTTGTGTCAATCCGACAAATCACAGACACAAAAAAACCGCAGTGGGCGAAACCCATGCAGTTCTGATTGAAGCATTCAGTTGTTCGTTAAGGTGGTGCCCCCACCAGCCACACCCCGGCACACAATGTTCCCGCTGTGGCTGCTTCCTTCCGGATCTGACCAGGTTCACGGGTAATCGTTGCGGGGGGACCGATGGGGTCACCATAACGACGCTTGCCTGTCGGCGAGCCGCGCCATTGTACCTATCTGAGGTGAAGTTACAACCGTTGGTTGCAGATAAAAAACCTGAACGGCTTCAAGGACATAAACATCGCGGCTACAGCGCCAGCACCTCGTCGGCCTTGCCGCCGGCCTGCTGGATCACCAGATGGATAAAGTGCAGCTTGGCAATCGCCGGCGCCGGCAGGACGAACGGGTAGAAATCCGGCTGGCCCATGCTGCGCGACAACTCGTTGAGCATACCGGCCAGTTCGATCCAGGCGTTGACGAATGACAGGAACGCTTCACCGCCAGGATGCTGCGGGTCGTACAGGGTGCTGGTCGGAAACGGCTGGTAGTCGAAGTCCATTTCCCGCGCACTCATGCCGAAGCCCAGCGCGGTGTCCACCGCGTCCATCATGTGCAGGTAATGCGCCCAGGTTTCCGCCCAGTCTTCCCACGGGTGCATGGTCGCGTAGGCGCTGACGTACTGCTGCGGCCAGTCCAGTGGCGCGCCCTGCTGGTAATGCCGGTCCAGCGCGTCGGCGTAACTGGCACGTTCGTCGCCGAACAGGTGGCGGAACGCATCGAGCCACGGGCCGTTGGCGATCAGTCGATCCCAATAATAGTGGCCGACTTCATGGCGAAAATGCCCAAGCAGTGTGCGATAGGGCTCGTGCATCTGCGCCCTCACCCGCTCTCGGTGGGCGTCGTCGGCTTCCTTGATGTCGAGGGTGATCAGGCCGTCGGCGTGGCCGGTCATGGGCGCGTTGCCTTCGAGGTCGACGCCGATGAAATCAAAGGCCAGCCCGGTCTCGTCGTCCACGGTTTTCGCAATGACCGGCAGGCCGAGGGTGATCAATTGCGCGACCAGACGACGTTTGGCGATCTCGACCTTGCGCCAGCGCTCGTGGTTTTCCGGGACCGACAGGTCTGGGATGGTGCGATTGAGGCTGCAGGCGACACACAGGCTGTCGTGGTCGTTGGCCGGCAGCAGCCAGTTGCACGCGGCGGGCGTGTCGAGATTGGCGCAGCGGCGGAACAGACCGGCAGCGGGATCGACGTCGAGCGTCCAGGTGCCTTCCTGTGGTCCTGGCTGCAATGAGGTCAGGCGACTTTCTTCCGGCTGGTAGCCGAGTAACGCGTTGCAGGCCAGGCACTGGCTGTTGCGAAAGAACAGCGACTGCCCGCAACGGCACGGCCAGACTTTGCTGTTACGTGAAGATCCGCCCGCAAACGGCGCGATGATGCGGGAACTGAGCTGCTCGAAAAAGCGGTGCATGGCGATCTCTCCCTGGGACTGGCCAAGACTAGATCATTCCCACGACAACATCGTTCCCGAATATAGCGTCGCTCCTGAGTGACACCGCGATTGTGGCGAGGGAGCTTGCTCCCGCTCGGCGACGAAGTCGTCGCAAAATCAAAGCCCTCGGCGTGCCTGCAAGGGTTTGGGGCTGCTTCGCAGCCCAGCGGGAGCAAGCTCCCTCACCACAAGAGCGGTGCATCCCTTACAAGGGTTTGGGGCTGCTTCGCAGCCCAGCGGGAGCAAGCTCCCTCGCCACAAGAGCGGCGCATGCCCTACACGGCGACACCATGGGTTTTGAGAAAGGCAATAAACGCCTCTTCATCCATGACCTTCACGCCCAGCTCGTTGGCCTTGGTCAGTTTCGACCCGGCACCTGGACCGGCGACCACACAATGGGTTTTCGCCGAGACTGAACCGGCGACCTTGGCGCCAAGGCTTTCGAGGTGATCTTTAGCCACATCCCGGCTCATCAGCTCGACCTTGCCGGTCAGCACCCAGGTTTCCCCGGCTAACGGCAGGCCTTCGACGACCTTCTTCTCGCTCTGCCAGTGCATGCCAAAATCGCGCAGCTGTTGCTCGGTTTGCTCGGCCAGTTGGCGATGCTCGGGCACGGCAAAAAATTCGCGCACCGAGTTGGCCTGTTTCTCCGGCAACGCCTGACGCATGTCCAGCCAGTCAGCGTTCATCACCGCTTCGAGCGAACCGAACTTGTCTGCCAGTTTTTGCGCGCCACCGGGACCGACGAAAGGAATATGCAGCTTGTCGAGCAAGCCGCCCAGCGTGGTGCTGGCGGCGAACTCGGCGCCCAGTTCGCCCTGATCCTGAATTTGCAGGCCGTGGCCCAGCAATTGGGTGATCACCTGCTGGTTGTGCGCGTCTTCAAAGAAGCTGTGAATCTCATGCGCCACTTCCAGGCCGACGTCCGGCAGGTAGGTCAGCACGTGCGGCAAGGCCTGTTGCACGCGTTCCAGCGACCCCAGCGAGCGCGCCAGCACCTTGGCCGTTTCTTCGCCAACATCGGGAATCCCGAGGGCGTAGATGAAGCGTGCCAGCCCCGGTTGCTTGCTGTCTTCAATGGCCTTCAAAAGCTTGTTGCTGGAGACCTCGGCGAAGCCTTCCAGATCGACGATGTCATCGAATTTCAACGCATACAGATCGGCCGGCGAGTTGACCAGACCTTCATCGACCAGTTGCTCGACGCTCTTGTCGCCCAGCCCTTCGATGTCCATCGCCCGGCGCGAGACGAAGTGAATGATCGCCTGCTTCAGTTGCGCGCCACAGGCCAGCCGCCCAACGCAGCGATACACCGCGCCCTCGCTGACGGTTTCCTTGCCCTTGCTGCGTTTGACCAGTTGCGTGCGTTCAACGTGCGAGCCGCACACTGGGCAGCTTTCAGGAATGGCGACCGGGCGCGCATTATCCGGGCGACGCTCGGTGACCACTTGCACCACCTGCGGAATCACGTCACCGGCGCGGCGGATGATCACGGTGTCACCGATCATCAAGCCCAGACGCGCGACTTCGTCCATATTGTGCAGCGTGGCGTTGGCCACAGTGACGCCGGCGACTTTCACCGGTTTCAGACGCGCCACCGGCGTCACCGCGCCCGTGCGGCCGACTTGAAATTCCACATCGAGCAATTCAGTGAGTTCTTCCATCGCCGGAAACTTATGCGCAATCGCCCAGCGCGGTTCGCGGGCGCGAAAGCCCAGCTCACGCTGGTCGGCAATGCTGTTGACCTTGAACACCACGCCATCGATTTCATAGGCCAGCGCATTGCGCCGTGCACCGATGTCGCGGTAGTACTCGAGGCATTCGTCGATGCCCTTGGCCAGCTTCAGTTCGTGACTGATCGGCATGCCCCACTTTTGCAATTGCTTGAGGTTGCCAATGTGGGTGTCGGAAATATCGTGGGAGACCTGGCCAATGCCATAGCAGCAAAATTCCAGCGGCCGGTTGGCAGTGATTTTCGAATCCAACTGACGCAGGCTGCCCGCCGCCGCGTTGCGCGGGTTGGCGAAGGTCTTGCCGCCAATCTCCAATTGCGAAGCGTTGAGGCGTTCGAAACCGGCCTTGGACATGAATACTTCACCGCGCACTTCCAGGGTCGCCGGCCAGCCCTCGCCGTGCAGCTTCAGAGGAATGTTGCGCACGGTGCGCACATTGACGCTGATGTCCTCGCCGGTGGTGCCATCGCCACGAGTAGCGCCGCGCACCAGCAGGCCGTCCTGATACAGCAGGCTGACCGCCAGGCCATCGAGCTTCGGCTCGCAGCTGTACTCCACCGCCGCGCCGCCACCGAAGAGATCGCCAGCGGGGATATCCAGACCTTCGGTCACGCGGCGATCAAATTCGCGCATGTCGGATTCTTCGAACGCGTTGCCGAGGCTGAGCATCGGGATTTCGTGACGCACCTGGGTGAACGCGGTCAGCGCCATGCTGCCGACGCGCTGGGTCGGCGAGTCGCTGGTGATCAGTTCCGGGTTGGCCGCTTCCAGTGCTTTGAGTTCGTGAAACAACCGGTCGTACTCGGCGTCCGGAATGCTCGGCTCATCGAGGACGTGGTAACGGTAGTTGTGCTGATCGAGTTCAGCGCGCAGCTCTAGAATGCGGATTTTGGCGGCGGTCATGGGTGTTCTCTCATAAAGCAAAAGAGCAGCCGAGGCTGCTCAATTTCTAATCAAATCGCTCAAGGCTGTAGACCCTGTGGCGAGGGAGCTTGCTCCCGCTCGGTGGCGAAGCCGCCGCAAATTCGGGGTCGCTTCGCAACCCGGCGGGAGCAAGCTCCCTCGCCACAGCCTTAGCGCTTCTGGGTCAGGGCGCGGCGTTCGAATTCGACGATGCGCTGACGGTAATGTTCGATGGTCTGCGCGGTCAGGACGCTGCGCTGGTCATCTTTCAGTTCGCCGTTCAGTTCCTGCGAGAGCTTGCGTGCTGCCGCGACCATCACGTCGAAGGCCTGCTTCGGATGACGCGGGCCTGGCAGGCCGAGGAAGAAGCTCACCGCCGGGGTGCTGAAATGGTCAATGTCGTCCAGATCGAAGATGCCCGGCTTGACCGCGTTGGCCATGGAGAACAGGACTTCACCGTTGCCCGCCATGCTTTCGTGGCGGTGAAAGATATCCATTTCGCCGAAACGCAGACCGCTTTCGAGGATGTTCTGCAACAGCGCCGGGCCTTTGAAGCCGGCCGGGTCACGGCAGATCACGCTGATGACCAGGACTTCTTCGGCTTGCGGCTGATCTTTTTCCGCCACGGCCGCTGCAGGTTTGCTGTCGTCGGCAAAATCGTCGTCCCGGCTGCTGAAGCTCGGGCCGCCGTCCAGATCCAGGTCGAGGTTCAGGTCGCCCTGGGCCGGACCGTTGCTGCCGCGCTTGCCACGCTTGGAGCCGGATTCGCGCGGCTCGCGGGCTTCGCGATTGGGCATGCTCACCGACGGCAGATCGTGCTCGTCCAGCTGCGGCTCCTTGTGCGTGTCCAGCACACGGGCCGGGCCCAACAGCTCGGCGCCGGTGTCCTCGTCGGGCAGGTTGGACAGACTTCGGTCAAGACGGAATTTCAGTTTTCCCTTGCCGCCGCGCATACGGCGCCAGCCATCGAAAAGAATACCGGCTATCACAATGATGCCGATGACGATCAGCCACTCGCGCAGACCGATTTCCATGTAATCCCGTGCCTCTATAAAAAATGCTGAAAAATAAGGGGTTTACACTGCGTAAACCGCTTTAAAACGTGGCGCCAACTCTATGTTCTGACAGGCGTTTTGCCCACGTATACGAAAAATTGACATTAAACTAGCACGATCAACGGCTTCGCAGCTACAAGCTTGAAGCGCCAAGCTACAAGCCGTCCACTTGCCGCTTGGAGCTTGGAGCTTGTAGCTCGTAACTTACAGCTGCGCCGCTAGGCGTCCACCATCGCCATCGCCTCCTCGACATCCACCGCCACCAGTCGCGAGCAACCCGGTTCATGCATCGTCACACCCATCAACTGTTCGGCCATTTCCATGGCGATCTTGTTGTGGGTGATGTAGATGAATTGCACGGTCTGGGACATTTCTTTGACCAGGCGCGCGTAGCGTCCAACGTTAGCGTCATCCAGCGGCGCGTCAACCTCATCGAGCATGCAGAACGGCGCCGGATTCAACTTGAAGATGGCAAAAACCAGTGCCAGCGCGGTCAGGGCTTTTTCCCCGCCGGAGAGCAAATGGATCGTGCTGTTCTTCTTCCCGGGCGGCTGCGCCATGATCGTCACCCCTGTATCGAGTAGATCTTCGCCCGTCAGTTCCAAATACGCGCGCCCGCCGCCGAAAACTTTTGGGAAAAGCGCCTGTAAACCGCCATTGATCTGATCAAAGGTATCCTTGAAACGGTTACGGGTTTCCTTGTCGATCTTGCGGATGACGTTTTCCAGGGTGTCTAGGGCTTCGACCAGATCGGCGTCCTGTGCGTCCAGATAACGTTTACGCTCCGATTGTTGCGTGTATTCGTCGATGGCCGCGAGGTTGATCGCGCCCAGGCGCTGAATCCGCGCATTGATGCGTTCGAGTTCTTCTTCGGCTTCGCGTTCACTGGCTTGCGCCGTCAAGGTCGCGAGGACGCCGTTGAGGTCGTAGCCATCTTCGAGCAGTTGATCCTGCAAGGCCTTGCGGCGCACGGTCAGGGCTTGCCATTCCATGCGCTGTTGTTCGAGCTGGCCGCGAATCAACTGCGATTGCTGCTCGGCCTGGGTGCGGCGTTTTTCCGCGTCGCGCAGTTCGCGGTCGGCGTCTTCCAGGGCGATCTGCGCGGTCTTGAGTTCTTCATCGACGGTCATGCGCTTGTCGAGCAGTTCTTCGAGCTTCAGGCGCAGCTCTTCCAGCGGCGCCTCGCCCTCCTCCAGATTCAGGCTCAACTGCTCGCGCTTTTCGGTGAGGCGCTCGGCCTGCATTTCCAGACGCTCCAGCGCCTGACGCGTGGAGTCGTGCTGGACGCGCAACGAGCCAAGACGCACGGCCAGTTGATGGGCGTGATCCTTGTGCTGCCGCGCTTCCTGACGCACGCGGTCGAGGCGTTCGCGCAGGCTGTCGCGCTGGGCCAGCAGCAACTCGCGCTGCTCGGTGTCCAGCGCCATGGCATCCAGCGCTTCCTGCAATTGCATGCGTGCTTCGCCGACTTGTTCGTGCTCAAGCTCGCGCTGCTCGCCAAGCTCGACCAGCTCTTCATCGAGACGAGTGCGGCGCAAGGTGAGCTGCTCAGCCTTGGCTTTGCCCGCTGACAATTGCGCTTTCAGTTCACCTTGCTGGCGCGCTTCGTCTTGCAGCAAACGGCGCAGATGTTCGCGACCGTTTTCCTGCTGACGCTGTTGTGCGCGCAGGGTTTGCAGACGGGTTTCCATGGCCTCGACCGTGGCTTCGCGCTCTTCGCGTTCCAGCTGCAAATCTTCGATTTCCTGGCCGCGGGCGAGCATGCCGCTTTCCGCTTCGCTGGCCCGGCGCACGCGCAGGAAGTGCCGACCGACCCAATAGCCATCGCGGCTGATCAGGCTTTGGCCGTCGCTCAACTGACTGCGCAAGGCCAGCGCCTGCTCCAGACTGTCGACCGGTTTGACCTGACCAAGCCACGGCGACAGATCGATCTGCGCCTCGACTTTATCCAGCAGACTGCCCGCCACGCGCATGCCATCGCTGGCCGGGCTGAGCAGGCGCAGATCGCCCTGAGTGAAACCGGACAAATCGAAGCCGCTGAAATCATCGACCAGCACCGCTTGCAGATCGGCGCCGAGCACGGTTTCCACCGCCAACTCCCAACCAGCCTCAACCTTGAGACCTTCGGCCAGACGCGGTCGCTCGGCGAGGTTGTGTTCTTTCAGCCATTCAGCGGTGCCGGTGCCCGGATCGAGCGCGGCTTGCTGCAAGGCTTCCAGCGACGCCAGACGTCCGTTAAGCCGCTGCAAATCACCCTGCGCCTGTTGCTGCGCGGTCAACGCCTGCTGCAACTCCTGACGCAATTGTTCAAGTTTTTCGACCTGCGCTTCTTCGCTGGTCTGCAAATCTTCCAGGGTTGCTTCGGACTCGGCGAGCTGCTCGTTGAGCGCCATGATCGCCGCATCTTCAGGGTCGGCCGAGAGCAACGCGCGCTCCTCAGCGAGGCGCTTCTGCCGATCGGCCAGACGCTCCATGCTGCTTTCCAGCTGCTGAATGCGCGACTGCTGCACTTCGGCCTGGCGACGCGGTTCGGCGGCGGTCAGGTTGAAGGTATCCCACTGCTCCTGCCAGCCGTGCATGGTGCTTTCGGCTTCTTCCAGGGCAGCGGCGGCTTCCTCGGCGGCGGCGCTGGTGACTTCCTGCTCGGGGGTGAGCATGTCCAGCTCTTCGCCGAGGGTCAGCAACAGCGTGCGGTCGTGGCCCAGGTGCGATTCGGTTTCCAGGCGCGCGCGTTCGGCTTCTTTCAGATCGTCCTGCAACTGGCGCAGACGCTGCTGACCGTGCTGGATGCTCTGCTCAACCCGGGCGATGTCGCCGCCGACCGAATAGAAGCGTCCCTGCACCAGATTGAAGCGCTCGGACAGCTCGTGATGGCCGTCGCGCAGGCGTTCGATGGCCGCATCGGCATTACGCTGCTCGGCGACCAATGCTTCGAAGCTGACTTCCTGGTTGCCGATGATCGACTCGCGCTGGCCGACCTGCTCGTTGAGATCCTGCCAGCGCAGGGCCGACAGTTGCGCCTTGAGCTGACGCTCTTCGGCCTTGAGTTCCTGATACTTTTTCGCCGCCTCGGCCTGACGGTGCAGGCGTTCGAGCTGGCGCTCCAGCTCTTCGCGCAGGTCGGTCAGGCGGGCGAGGTTCTCGTGGGTACGGCGGATACGGTTTTCAGTCTCGCGGCGACGCTCCTTGTACTTGGAGATGCCCGCCGCTTCTTCGATGAAGTTGCGCAGGTCTTCCGGCTTGGATTCGATCAGCTTGGAGATCATCCCCTGCTCGATGATCGAGTAACTGCGCGGGCCGAGGCCGGTGCCGAGAAAGATATCGGTGATGTCGCGACGACGGCACTTGGTGCCGTTGAGGTAATAGGTGGTCTGGCTGTCGCGGGTGACTTTGCGGCGAATGGAAATTTCCGCGTAGGCCGCGTATTCGCCCAGTAGCGTGCCGTCGGAGTTGTCGAAGACCAGCTCGATACTGGCCTGACTTACGGGTTTGCGGCTGGTCGAACCGTTGAAGATGACGTCGGTCATCGACTCGCCACGGAGGTTCTTCGCCGAACTTTCGCCCATCACCCAGCGTACGGCGTCGATGATGTTCGACTTGCCGCAACCGTTCGGCCCGACGACCGCCGCCATGTTACTGGGGAAGTTCACCGTGGTCGGGTCGACGAAGGATTTGAACCCCGCCAGTTTGATGCACTTTAGCCGCACGCTTAAGCAACCGTCAGCGCAGACACCACCAGATCACAACTGCGCTGGGCGTACGCCGTCAGCGCGATGCGGATCTGCGGCAAATCACGGGCGAGCACGGCGGCGAGCAAGCGTTCGAACAGTTCGAGGAATTCGCTCATTTCCGCCTTGCGCTGTTCGAGCGCGAGGAAATACGCGCGACTCATCGCCGGTTGCAGGTTCTCGACGGTTTCCTGCAGGTACGGGTTATTGGCAAACGGATAGGCGGCGCGCATCACCGCGAAGCTGTCGTCGACGAAGGTGCGGATATCGCCACGTTCGTAGCTGGCGGTCAGGCGCTGCTGAATCTGTACGAACGGCGCCATGTCCGATTGAACTTGCCAGCCGTTGGCGACCGCATTGCCGAGCAGGATGTACAGCTCGCTCATCAACGTGCACAGACTCTGCACCTTGTGCGGCGTCAGCTCGGTGACATGAGCGCCACGACGCGGCAGGATCGCGATCAGGTGACGGCGCTCGAGGATCAGCAAGGCTTCGCGGACGGAACCGCGACTGACGTTGAGCGCCAGCGTGACCTTCTGTTCCTGGATGCGCTCTCCTGGCTTCATTTCGCCGCGAATGATGCGTTCGGCGAGGTGGTGAGCGATTTGCTCGGCGAGGCTGTCCGGCGCCTTGAACGTCATGGTTGTCCTTCAAACTCTATCGATCTGCACAAGCGGCGCAGTGTAGCGCAAATGCACGGTCATGGCGGAGTGCCCACTCAGCGGTTTTTGGCACGAATCCCGCAAAAAAGCGCAGTGACCGATGAAGGTCAATACTGAATAGACACGCTGTTGATCGACGAAACGGATTTTCCTGACCTTTAAGTCAGAAAACCATTGACCGAAAAGTCAGACCTGCTAAATTCGGTTCACGTCGGTTAACAACAATAATGAGTCTGCGAGGCCTTCCGTGATCCAGTTTTTACTAAACCAGGAACTCCGTAGCGAGCATGCCCTGGACCCGAATCTGACCGTGCTCAATTACCTGCGCGAACACGTGGGCAAGCCCGGCACCAAAGAGGGTTGCGCCAGCGGTGACTGCGGCGCCTGCACCGTGGTGGTCGGCGAGTTGCAGATAGATGACGCGGGTCGTGAACACATTCGCTATCGCAGCCTCAATTCGTGCCTGACCTTCGTGTCGTCGCTGCACGGCAAACAACTGATCAGCGTTGAAGACCTCAAGCACAAGGGCGAACTGCACAGCGTGCAAAAGGCTATGGTCGAGTGCCACGGCTCGCAATGCGGTTTCTGCACCCCCGGTTTCGTCATGTCGCTGTTCGCCCTGCAAAAGAATAGCGATGCGCCGGACCCGGCCAAGGCCCACGAAGCGTTGGCCGGCAACCTCTGTCGCTGCACCGGCTACCGGCCGATTCTGGCGGCTGCCGAACAATCCTGCTGCGGCAAACCAGCGGATCAGTTCGACGCCCGCGAAGCCGAGACCATTGCCCGCCTCAAAACTATCGCGCCGACCGATATCGGCGAACTCAACAGCGGCGACAAGCGCTGCCTGGTGCCGCTGACCGTGGCCGATCTGGCCGATCTCTACGACGCTTATCCACAGGCGCGGCTGCTCGCTGGCGGCACCGATCTGGCGCTGGAAGTCACCCAGTTCCACCGCACCCTGCCGGTGATGATCTACGTCGGCAACGTAGCCGAAATGAAGCGCATCGAAACGTTTGAAGACCGCATCGAAATCGGCGCCGCCACCGCCCTCTCCGACTGCTATGAAGCGTTGACCGCCGAGTACCCGGACTTCGGCGAACTGCTGCACCGCTTCGCCTCGTTGCAGATCCGCAATCAGGGCACCCTCGGCGGCAACATCGGCAACGCCTCGCCAATCGGTGACTCGCCACCGCTGCTGATCGCGCTCGGCGCGCAGCTCGTGCTGTGCAAGGGCGAAACCCGTCGCACCCTGAACCTGGAAGATTACTTCATCGACTACAAAGTCACCGCGCGCCAGGAAAGCGAGTTCATCGAAAAGATCATCGTCCCGCGTGCCCGCGCCGAACAACTGTTCCGCGCCTATAAAGTTTCCAAGCGTCTCGACGATGACATTTCCGCCGTGTGCGCCGCATTCAACCTGCGCCTGGAAAACGGCGTGATCAGCGACGCGCGCGTGGCCTTCGGTGGCATGGCCGCGATCCCGAAACGCGCCGCGCATTGCGAAGCCGTGCTCAATGGCGCGCCCTTCAACAACGCCGTGATCGAGCGCGCCTGCGCCGCCCTGGCCGAAGACTTCACGCCACTCTCGGACTTCCGCGCCAGCAAGGAATACCGCCTGCTCAGCGCGCAGAATCTGCTGCGCAAATACTTCATCGAACTGCAAACACCGCACATCGAGACTCGGGTGACCGCTTATGTCTAACCATCACGCCGTAGAGAAAACTCAGGCTGAATTGGCCGAACTGTTCGCCAAGGAACTGACCACCGGTGTCGGTCGCAGCGTCAAGCACGACAGCGCCGCCAAGCACGTGTCCGGTGAAGCGCAGTACATCGATGATCGCCTGGAATTTCCCAATCAACTGCACCTGTACGCGCGTCTGTCGGACCGCGCCCACGCGAAAATCATCAGCATCGACACGCAGCCGTGCTACGCCTTCGAAGGCGTGCGCATCGTCATTACCCACGAAGACGTGCCGGGCCTGAAAGACATCGGCCCGCTGATGCCGGGCGACCCGCTGCTGGCGATCGATGACGTGCAGTTCGTCGGCCAACCGGTGCTGGCGGTCGCGGCGAAAGATCTGGAAACCGCACGCAAAGCGGCGATGGCGGCGATCATCGAATACGAAGATCTCGAACCGGTGCTCGACGTCGTCGAAGCGCTGCGCAAACGCCATTTCGTGCTCGACAGCCACACCCATCAGCGTGGCGATTCAGCTTCGGCGCTGGCCACGGCTGAACACCGCATTCAGGGCACGCTGCACATCGGCGGCCAGGAGCACTTCTATCTGGAGACGCAAATCTCTTCGGTGATGCCCACCGAAGACGGCGGCATGATCGTCTACTGCTCGACGCAGAATCCGACTGAAGTGCAGAAACTGGTCGCCGAAGTGCTCGACGTGTCGATGAACAAAATCGTCGTCGACATGCGGCGCATGGGCGGTGGTTTCGGTGGCAAGGAAACCCAGGCCGCCAGCCCGGCGTGCCTGTGTGCGGTGGTCGCCCACCTCACCGGCCAGCCAACCAAGATGCGCCTGCCGCGCGTTGAAGACATGCTGATGACCGGCAAGCGCCACCCGTTCTATGTCGAGTACGACGTCGGCTTCGACAGCAGTGGGCGCCTCCACGGCATCAACATGGACCTGGCCGGCAACTGCGGTTGTTCGCCGGACTTGTCCGCGTCGATCGTCGACCGGGCGATGTTCCACTCGGACAATTCGTACTACCTCGGCGATGCGACCATCAACGGTCATCGCTGCAAGACCAACACCGCGTCGAACACCGCGTATCGCGGTTTCGGTGGCCCGCAGGGGATGGTTGCGATCGAGGAAGTGATGGACGCGATTGCCCGTCACTTGCAGCTTGATCCGCTGGCGGTGCGCAAAGCCAACTACTACGGCAAGACCGAGCGCAACGTCACGCATTACTACCAGACCGTCGAGCACAACATGCTCGAAGAGATGACTGCCGAACTGGAAGAAAGCAGCCAGTACGTCGAACGCCGCGAAGCGATCCGCCGCTACAACGCCAACAGCCCGATCCTGAAAAAAGGCCTGGCGCTGACCCCGGTGAAATTCGGCATTTCCTTCACTGCCAGCTTCCTCAATCAGGCCGGCGCGCTGATCCATATCTACACCGACGGCAGCATCCACCTGAACCACGGCGGCACCGAAATGGGTCAGGGCCTGAACACTAAAGTCGCCCAGGTCGTGTCTGAAGTGTTCCAGGTTGAAATCGATCGCGTGCAGATCACCGCGACCAACACCGACAAGGTGCCGAACACCTCGCCGACCGCTGCGTCGAGCGGCGCGGATCTCAACGGCAAAGCCGCGCAGAACGCTGCCGAAACCATCAAGAAGCGCCTGATCGAATTTGCCGCACGCCACTATAAGGTCAGCGAAGAAGACGTCGAATTCCGCAACGGTCATGTGCGCGTGCGCGAGCAGATCATGACCTTTGAAGCGCTGGTCCAGCAGGCGTATTTCAATCAGGTGTCGCTGTCGAGCACCGGGTTCTACAAGACCCCGAAAATCTATTACGACCGCAGCCAGGCACGCGGCCGCCCGTTCTATTACTTCGCCTTCGGCGCGGCGTGCTGCGAAGTGATCGTCGACACCCTGACCGGCGAGTACAAGATGCTGCGTACTGACATTCTTCACGACGTCGGCGCCTCGTTGAACCCGTCGATCGACATCGGTCAGGTCGAAGGCGGTTTCGTGCAAGGCATGGGCTGGCTGACCATGGAAGAACTGGTCTGGAACAACAAGGGCAAGCTGATGACCAACGGCCCGGCCAGCTACAAGATCCCGGCGGTGGCGGACATGCCGCTCGACCTGCGGGTGAAACTGGTGGAGAACCGCAAGAACCCGGAAGACACGGTGTTCCATTCCAAAGCGGTCGGTGAACCGCCGTTCATGCTCGGGATTGCCGCGTGGTGCGCGATCAAGGATGCGGTGGCGAGCCTCGGTGATTATCGGCATCAACCGAAAATCGATGCGCCGGCGACGCCGGAGCGGGTGTTGTGGGGGTGTGAGCAGATGCGTCAGCTGAAAGCGGTGAAAGCGGCCGAAGCTTTTGAAACCGAGCTGGCTCCGCTCTAGGACCGAGGCGCGGCCAATCGCCGGCAAGCCAGCTCCCACAGGGTTTTGTGGTGCTCACAGAATCTGGATTCAACACAAATCCTGTGGGAGCTGGCTTGCCAGCGAAAAGGCCCGCACAGACAACGATGTTGTAGGGGTGAACTATGTACAACTGGATCGACGCCCTCGCCGACCTGCAGAATCAGGGCGAGCCCTGTGTGCTGGTGACGATCATCGAAGAACTCGGCTCAACGCCACGCAATGCCGGCTCGAAAATGGTCGTGAGTACCAACCGGACGTTCGACACCATTGGTGGCGGCCATCTGGAATTCAAAGCCATGCAGATCGCCCGCGAGATGCTCGCCAGCGGCAAGCAGGACACCCATCTGGAGCGCTTCAGCCTCGGCGCCAGCCTCGGCCAGTGCTGCGGCGGCGCCACAGTGTTGCTGTTCGAACCGATGGGCCAGGTGC
The DNA here is from genome assembly GCF_014270125.1 of Pseudomonas sp. SWRI99. Classification (NCBI taxonomy): domain Bacteria; kingdom Pseudomonadati; phylum Pseudomonadota; class Gammaproteobacteria; order Pseudomonadales; family Pseudomonadaceae; genus Pseudomonas; species Pseudomonas sp. SWRI99. The sequence goes on from NZ_JABWQR010000026.1 coordinate 93,397, forward strand.
AGGCGCAGATTGCCGTGTTCGGTGCCGGCCATGTCGGTCGCGCCCTGGTGCCGTTGCTCGCCAGCCTGCCCTGCCGGGTGCGCTGGATCGACTCGCGCGCGGCCGAGTTTCCCGAATACATCCCCCACGGCGTGCGTAAAATCGTCAGCGAAGAGCCGGTGGATGAAGTCGATGACCTGCCCGCCGGCAGCTACTGCATTGTCATGACCCACAATCATCAGCTCGATCTGGAGCTGACCGCCGCGATCCTCAAGCGCAACGATTTCACCTGGTTCGGCCTGATCGGCTCGAAAACCAAACGCGCCAGGTTCGAGCACCGACTGCGTGATCGCGGCTTCGACGCCAGCGTCGTGCAACGCATGCGCTGCCCGATGGGCATCGCTGAAGTCAAAGGCAAATTGCCTGTGGAAATCGCCATTTCCATCGCCGGCGAAATCATCGCCACCTACAACGCCAGTTTCGGCCAGCACAGCGCCCGCGCCGAACCGATTGCTCGACTGCTACCCGCCTCGCGCCGCAGTCAGGCCGCCAAACTCAAAGCCTCAAACTGATTAGAGAACCCTCATGCCTCTGACTCGCAAAGCCTACCGCGCCGCCATCTTGCACAGCATCGCCGACCCCGCCGAGGTCGGCATCGAAGCCTCTTACGAATATTTCGAGGATGGCTTGCTGGTGGTCGATGACGGCAAGATCAGCGCCCTCGGCCGCGCCAGCGACCTGCTGCCGACCCTGCCGGCGGATATCGAGATCAACCATTATCAGGATGCGCTGATCACTCCGGGCTTCATCGACACGCATATCCACCTGCCGCAAACCGGCATGGTCGGTGCCTACGGCGAGCAATTGCTCGACTGGCTCAATACCTACACTTTCCCGTGCGAAAGCCAGTTCGACGACAAGGCGCATGCCGACGAAGTGGCCGACATTTTCATCAAGGAACTGCTGCGCAACGGCACCACCACCGCGCTGGTATTCGGCAGCGTGCACCCGCAATCGGTGAACTCGTTTTTCGAAGCGGCCGAAAAGCTTGACCTGCGGATGATCGCCGGCAAGGTGATGATGGACCGCAACGCCCCGGACTACCTGACTGACACTGCCGAAACCAGTTACGTCGAGAGCAAGGCGCTGATCGAGCGCTGGCACGGCAAGGGTCGTTTGCACTATGCGGTGACGCCGCGTTTCGCACCGACCAGCACCCCGGAACAACTGACCCTCGCCGGGCAGTTGCTGAGCGAATACCCGGATCTGTACATGCAGACCCACATCAGCGAAAACCTTAAGGAAATCGAATGGGTCAAAGAGCTGTTCCCGGAGCGCAAGGGCTACCTCGACGTTTACGATCACTACCAACTGCTCGGTGAACGCTCGGTGTTCGCCCACGGCGTTCATCTGTGCGATGAAGAATGCGCGCGGCTGGCGCAAACCGGTTCGGCGGTCTCGTTCTGCCCGACGTCGAACCTGTTCCTCGGCAGCGGTCTGTTCAACCTGCCGATGGCCGAGAAGCACAAGCTCAATGTCGGCCTGGGCACTGACGTTGGCGGCGGTACCAGTTTCTCGCTGCTGCAGACCTTGAACGAAGCCTACAAAGTGATGCAGTTGCAAGGCGCACGCTTGAGTCCGTTCAAGTCACTGTACCTGGCGACCCTGGGCGGCGCGCGGGCGCTGCGGCTGGAGGACCGGATCGGCAACCTGCAACCGGGCAGCGATGCCGACTTCCTGGTGCTGGATTACAACGCCACGCCGCTGCTCAGCTATCGTTTGAAGCAAGCCAATAACATTGCCGAGACGTTGTTTGTGTTGATGACGCTGGGGGATGACCGGACGGTGGCGCAGACATATGCTGCGGGGGCGCTGGTGCATCAGCGCTAAGCTTTCCCAAGGCATAAAAAATCCCCCGGTACTTTTCACTCCGGGGGATTTTTATTGCCTGTCAGATTGCTATCGCTGGCAAGCCAGCTCCCACAGGTTTTTCGGTACATCACAGATCGCGCGAGCCCCACAAAACCCTGTGGGAGCTGGCTTGCCAGCGATTGGGAGCAACTCGGTCTACCTTAAAGCTTGGCGCTCGACCGTCCCGGCTTCTTGGTCTGCAACAAATGCGAAAACACTGCATGCAGGTCATCCGACGCGCCTTCCTCGTCAAGGTTGAGCTTGCTGTCGATGTGATCCATGTGGTGCATCATCAGATTCACCGCCAGCTCAGCGTCGCGCTTCTCGATCGCGTCGATCAACTGGGTGTGCTCGTCATACGAACAGTGCGAACGGTTGCCGCTTTCATACTGGGCAATGATCAGCGAGGTCTGCGAGACCAGGCTCCGCTGGAAGCTCACCAACGGTGCATTTTTTGCCGCTTCGGCCAGTTTCAGGTGGAATTCGCCCGACAGACGAATGCCGGCGCCGCGATCACCACGGGAGAAACTGTCGCGCTCGTCATTGACCATCTGCCGCAGTTCGGCGATTTGCTCGGTGGTGGCGTGTTGCACCGCCAGTTCGGTGATGGCGCGCTCGACCAGACGACGGGCCATGAACACCTGACGCGCTTCTTCAACGCTCGGGCTGGCAACCACCGCGCCACGGTTGGGCCGCAACAGCACGACGCCTTCATGGGCCAGACGCGACAGCGCGCGGCGAATGATGGTGCGGCTGACCCCGAAGATTTCCCCCAGCGCTTCTTCGCTCAATTTGGTGCCGGGCGCCAGGCGCTGTTCGAGGATCGCCTCGAAGATATGCGCGTAGACAATATCGTCCTGGGTTCCGCTGCGGCCGGCTTTGCCTGCTCGCGGTTGTTTCTTGAGGGGTTGCAACTGTTCGTTCATGGGCACTCGAGTCGGGAAAACTGCGGCGAATAGACCGTGACTGTAATACGGCACAGTAGGTCGCTGGCAAGTATCGCGTAAAAAACAGCGCGATTGTACACAATGAATGGTGGCAACACGACTGTACGGCTATTTGCGACTTCGGCTGTATTGCAACGGTTTGTCAGGTTTGAGTTTAGGCTTGATCGCAGAATCCGCCTTCTACGCACAATCCCTGTAGGAGTGAGCCTGCTCGCGATGGCGGTGTGTCAGTCGAATTATTGCTGAATGACACACCGCCATCGCGAGCAGGCTCACTCCTACAGGGGATTGCGTCAAAGGGGAGATCTTCACTGGTATAAGGAACACCGCCGTCATGACCGACGCCACCCACACCCGACTGCGCCCCCTCGCTGACACTTCGGCTTCCGCCCTCGTCGCCGGCTTCATCGCGATGATGACCGGCTACACCAGTTCCCTGGTGTTGATGTTCCAGGCCGGGCAAGCGGTCGGCCTGACCAGCGGGCAGATTTCCTCTTGGATCTGGGCGATTTCGATTGGCATGGCGGTGTGCTCGATCGGCCTGTCGCTGCGCTATCGCACGCCGATCACCATCGCCTGGTCAACGCCCGGCGCGGCCCTGCTGATCACCAGTCTGGGCGGCGTGAGTTATGGCGAGGCCATCGGCGCCTATATCACCTGCGCGGTGCTGGTGACGATCTGCGGGCTGACCGGCAGCTTCGAACGGCTGGTGAAAAAGATTCCGGCCTCGCTGGCGGCGGCGTTGCTCGCAGGGATCCTGTTCAAGATCGGCAGCGAAATCTTCGTCGCCGCGCAACACCGCACCGGGCTGGTGCTGGGGATGTTCTTTACCTATTTAATAGTCAAGCGCCTGTCGCCGCGCTATGCGGTACTCGCCGCACTGCTGATCGGCACCGCGTTGTCAGGCTTCATGGGGCTGCTGGATTTCAGTGGTTTTCATCTGGAAATCGCGACACCGGTATGGACCACGCCACATTTTTCCCTGGCCGCAACCATCAGCATCGGCATCCCGTTGTTCGTCGTGGCAATGACGTCGCAGAACATGCCAGGAATCGCCGTGTTACGTGCCGACGGCTACACCGTGCCCGCCTCGCCGCTGATCACCACCACCGGCATCGCTTCGCTGCTGTTGGCGCCGTTCGGATCCCACGGCATCAACCTCGCGGCCATCAGCGCGGCGATCTGCACCGGCCCGCATGCCCACGAAGATCGCAACAAGCGCTACACCGCGGCGGTGTGGTGTGGAGTTTTCTACGGGATTGCCGGAGTATTCGGCGCGACGCTGGCGGCGTTGTTTGCCGCGTTACCCAAAGAACTGGTGCTGTCGATTGCCGCGCTGGCGCTGTTCGGCTCGATCATCAACGGCTTGAGCATTGCCATGAGCGAGGCGAAGGAACGGGAAGCGGCGTTGATCACCTTTATGGTCACGGCGTCGGGGCTGACGCTGTTTTCCATTGGTTCGGCATTCTGGGGGATTGTTGCGGGGGTGTTGACGCTGGTGATTCTGAACTGGAACAAGCGTTGACTGTATAAAAGCTTCGCGAGCAGGCTCGCTCCCACAGGTAATTCGAGTCGCTCAGGTGAATCGTGTGGGAGCGAGCCTGCTCGCGAATGCGTCCTGCAGGACGACAACCCTGGCAGGCAGGCATAAAAAAACGGCGACCCTCAGGTCGCCGTTTTTTTCAGTATCACTTCGCCGCGTTGATCGGCTTTTCCGGATACCAAACGTCCAGCAACGGGCTGACTTCGTACTTGGTCAGCTCGGAGCGGTTTTTCAGCCAGGCTTCAACGGCAGCGCGCTGCTCTTCGTTGACCGAGCCACGCTTCTGCAGGCACACCAGACCGAAGTCGTCGCCGCCAACATAACCCAGACCGTTGGCTTCCATGGCTTCTTTGATGAATGCTTCGAGGAAAGCGTCAATGGCTTCTTCGGACAAGTCTTCTTTGAAGTCCAGGTTCAGTTCGAAACCCAGCTCTTGAAATTCATCAACGCACAGTTTTTTGCGCAGACGCTGGGAACGGTTAGTCGCCATTGGAACAATCCTCTTAAGTAATAACGGCCGGCACTTTACCAGTTTAAGCCAGCGATTGCCCGACTCTCTGGCCGCTGTGGCCGACCGCCTGTAAAAAAATAACGTATTGGCCGCCCCTGACACGGCACAAGCTGTAACAGCTTGGGGCATAATGCCGACACTTTCATGACCACTGAGGACCTTTTCATCCATGTCCTCGTCTTTTTTCCCCTCTTCAGCAGGGTTTTATTTCATATGATCAAATCGTTGCGTCCACTGCTTCTCGCCGGTCTTCTTCTGCCTCTGGCCCTACCCGTTTGCGCTGCCACCATCAACACCTCTCTCACTCCGAACGTCGAAAAAGCCCTCAAGGCCAGCAAGCTGCAACCCAGCGCACTGTCATTGGTCATGGTGCCGCTTGACGGTCCGGGCACGCCGACCGTGTTCAACGCCGATGTGTCGGTCAACCCGGCCTCGACCATGAAACTGGTCACCACCTATGCGGCGCTGGAAATGCTCGGCCCCAACCATCAGTGGAAAACCGAGTTCTACACCGACGGCGACCTGAGCGGCGGCATTCTCAACGGTAACCTCTACCTCAAGGGTGGCGGCGATCCGAAGCTGAACATGGAAAAACTCTGGCTGTTGATGCGCGACTTGCGCGCCAATGGCGTGACCCAGATCACCGGGGATCTGATCCTTGACCGCAACTTCTTCGTGCAGCCGCAACTGCCGGAGTTCAACGATGACGGCAACGACGAGAACAAGCCGTTCCTGGTCAAGCCCGACTCGCTGCTGGTCAACCTCAAGGCCCTGCGCTTTGTCGCGCGCAACGACGGTGGCCGCGTATTGATTTCGGTAGAGCCACCGATCGCCAGCATCCGCATCGAAAATACCGTCAAGGCGCTGCCGTCCAAACAATGCACCGGCGGCGTACGCTACAACCCGGTGCCGCAGGCCGATGGCAGCGTGACCGTGACCGTTGGCGGTCAGTTGGGCGAAGGCTGCAGCTCGCAGACTTACCTGTCGCTGCTCGACCACGCGACCTACACCGCCGGCGCCGTTCGCGCGATCTGGAAAGAACTGGGTGGCAGCATCCAGGGCAAGGATCGTCTGGCGCCGACACCGAGCAGCGCCAAGCTGCTCGCCCGCGCCTATTCGCCGGACCTGGCGGAGATCATCCGCGACATCAATAAATACAGTAACAACACCATGGCCCAGCAGCTGTTCCTCAGCCTCGGCCAGCGTTTCCGCAACGAAGCTGACGGTGATGACGCCAGGGCAGCGCAGCGCGTGGTGCGTCAGTGGCTGGCGAAGAAAGGCATCACCGCACCGCATCTGGTGATGGAAAACGGCTCCGGTCTGTCGCGTGCCGAGCGGGTCAGCGCACGCGAGATGGCGAACATGCTGCAAGCCGCCTGGCACAGCCCGTACGCCGCCGAATACATCAGCTCGCTGCCAATCGCCGGTACCGACGGCACGATGCGCAAACGCCTGAAAACCACGGCGATGCGCGGTGAAGCGCACGTCAAGACCGGCACCCTGAACACCGTGCGGGCGATTGCCGGTTTCAGCCGTGATGTGAACGGCAACACCTGGGCGGTGGTGGCGATCCTCAACGACAAGGCACCGTTTGGCGCCTCGTCGGTGCTCGATCAGGTCCTGCTGGACTTGTATAAACAGCCGAAACTGCCACAGACCGCTTCGGCCCTGTAATTACCGAATCATCAAAAGGATTTTGTGGCGAGGGAGCTTGCTCCCGCTGGGCTGCGCAGCGGCCCCAACATCTCGTGAGCGCTGCGCACTCAAGCGGGAGCAAGCTCCCTCACCACAATGACCGGTTTCTACAAGGGATCGGCGTGACGGCTCAGTTCATCGGCCGCTCAACCCGGTCGCGGCCATTCTGCTTCGCTGCGTATACCCCCGAGTCCGCACGCAGTAACAAGGCGTCCGCGCCCTCTCCCGGGTGCCAACTGGCGATGCCGAAGCTGGCGGTGACTACGCCGACGACATCTACCGGTGCACTGCGCAAGCCCTCCCACAGTTCCATCGCGAGCATGTAAGCGTGCTCGGCGTCGATGTCCGGGCACAGCACCATGAATTCTTCACCGCCCAACCGGCAGAACACGTCAGTGCGGCGCAGGCGATGGCCGATGCGTTCGCACACCGCTTGCAGCACCCGGTCTCCGACCGCGTGGCCGTAGTGGTCGTTGATGCGTTTGAAATGGTCGATGTCGAGCATGATCACCGATAACTCGCCGCCGCCACGCTCGACCCGGGCCATCTCGGTGGTCAGGCGCTCCTGGAAGTAGCGGCGGTTGTAAATGCCGGTCAATGAGTCGGTCACCGACAACGCGCGCAACTCTTCCTCCACGCGCTTGAGGTCGGAAATATCCGAAATGTAGCCATGCCAGAGGACGCCACCGCCCGGCAGCTCTTCCGGCGTTGCCTCGCCACGTACCCAGCGCAGGCCTCGCTCAGGTAATTGCACACGGTACTCCTCGCGCCACGGACTGAGACTCTCCGCCGAAGTGCGGATGGAGGTGCGCACGCGCGTGACGTCCTGAGGATGGATCCGCGTGAAAATCGCCTCAGCGTCGAACAACAGCACGTCGGGCTCCAGCTCGTAGATCTCGCGGATGCCATCGCTGGCATAGATCACGCTGAAACGCCCGTCGAATTCCATTTTGAATTGATAAATACCTCCGGGCACATGGGCACTCAGCTTCTTGAGCAGTACATCGCGCGCGGCCAAGACTTCGTGCACGCGCTTGCGCTCGGTGATGTCGATGCAAATCGCCAGATGCCCGACCCACAAGCCCTGTTCATCCAGCACCGGCGTGGCGAGCATGTTCACCGGCAAATGGCTGCCATCGCTGCGCACCAGCGTCCATTCACGGGCTTCGTGACCGCCGACTTCGCCGCCCTCAACCAACATCGCGTGGCAGGTGGGGATGCTTTTGCCGTAACGCACACTCAACTCCGCCGCCCGCGCCGACAGCTCGCGGGGCAGGTGCAGGTTTTCCAGAGTCATGCGCCCGACCACGTCGGCACTGCTGTAACCGAGCATCTGTTCGGCGCCGGGGTTGAACGTGCTGATCACGCCACGCAGATCGGTAGCGATGATTGCCACTTGGGTGGCGGCATTCAATACTCCGCGTAACTGGCCGTGGGTGCCGCGCAGTTCCTGCTCACGCGCGTGCAGCTCCTGGGTGCGCAACTGGACCAGGCGCAATGCGCGCTGACGCTGACTGACCAGCACATACAACAAGGCACTGAGCAGCACGCTGAGCAGCCCGCCGAGAACGATCACGCTGCCAACCGACGAATGGTTGGCCTGCATAAAGGCGTAGCTGGGCAGGATATCGACCTGATAATCATGATCGGCCATGCGCACCAGCCGGGTCGCCGACAAATCACCGGGTATCGCCTCATTGGTCGACTCGAACAATACTTCGTGCTGATCATGGGTCGACAGGTCGAGGATGCGCACCGAGAGGTAATCGTGGAGCGCATCGGGCAAGCCGTCCGCCAGCAACTGGCGCATGCTGATCACCGCCATGACGTAGCCAAACGGCCGTGACTGCCCCGCACGGCTCACCGGCGCCAGCAGCAGCACACCGCGTGCGTAGGACGGCTCGATACCCACCAGATGCATAGGTTGCGACACCACCAGACCGCCAAGTCTGTCTGCCCGATCGAGGGCGTCACGACGCAGCGGTTGAGCCAGCAGATCGTATCCGAACGGTGCGGGGAGACGGCTCTGCGTCTGGCTGTACAACACCGCCACGTACTCGTCGCGACGTGCCGCCAGTTCCAGTTCACCGTGTTCGTTGAGTTCGCGAACAGTGAAGGCGCTCAGGCCTTCCTCGCGCACACGCTGCTCAAACGCCGATCGTTCGGCGTCACTGACCCGTAGCGCAAACGAGTAGGCCTGGGTGCGTAGCAACAAAGGTTGGGCGTAACCGTCGAATTCAGCGCGGGTCACCGATTCGGAATTGGCGAAGAAACGGCGCAGGCTGTCCAGACGCTGTTCCTGGTCCTGGAAACGCTCTTCGATGCGGCTGTAACGTTCATTGGCCAGCAGTTGAAAGCGCTGGCGCGATTGTTGCTCAAACTGGTTGAAGGTGCCCCACGCGAGCAGCCCCGTGAGTATCCCGCCGGCAAGCAATACCAGCAGCGCGACCAGCCAGGCCGAGACGTCTTCGCTGATAAAACCCAGGATTTTGGGGCGCACGGGGTGTAACGACATAAAGACAACTCACTACGCCAGCATTCATGGGAAAAACCCCATTGACCGTGTGTGAGTTATAGCTATTAGCCACTAATTTAGCTAGCGCCGGCGGATCCACGGAGCCTTTAAAAATCAAGGCTCTGTGAATCCAGCCAGCGGCAGCGTCAACGGGCCGTGATTTTCCAGGCGCGGTGAATCTTGGTGTTACGGGCAAAATCCGGATCAATGGTCTGCGCGCTGATTTCCTCGACCGCGTATCGCTCGGCGAGGTTGTCTTCCAACTGGAACTTGCGGAAGTTGTTGGAGAAGTACAGCACGCCGCCCGGTGCCAGGCGCGCCATGGCCAGGTCGATCAACTGCACCTGATCACGCTGCACGTCGAAAATGCCTTCCATGCGCTTGGAGTTGGAGAACGTCGGCGGATCGATAAAGATCAGGTCGTACTCGTCACGGCAGCTTTCCAGCCACGCCATCACGTCGCCCTGCTCCAGACGGTTCTTGTCCGAGAAGCCGTTCAGCGACAGGTTGCGACGCGCCCAGTCCAGATAGGTTTTCGACAGGTCGACGCTGGTGGTGCTGCGCGCCCCGCCCTTGGCCGCGTGCACGCTGGCGGTCGCGGTGTAGCAGAACAGATTGAGGAAGCGCTTGCCGGCGGCCTCTTTCTGAATGCGCATGCGCATCGGCCGGTGGTCGAGGAACAGGCCGGTGTCGAGGTAATCGGTAAGGTTGACCAGCAACTTCACACCGCCTTCATTCACCTCGACGAACTTGCCCTGCGCAGCCTGACGCTCGTACTGCTTGGTGCCGCTCTGGCGCTCGCGGCGCTTGACCACTACGCGGTTCTTGTCGACGTTCAGTGCCTGCGGGATCGCGGCCAAGGCGTCGAACATCCGTGCCGAAGCTTTTTCCGGGTCGATGGATTTTGGCGCGGCGTACTCCTGGACATGCACCCAATCGTGGTACAGGTCGATCGCCATCGCGTATTCCGGCATGTCGGCATCATAAACGCGGTAGCAATCGATGCCTTCGCGCTTGACCCACTTGCTCATCGCCTTGAGGTTCTTTTGCAGGCGGTTGGCAAACATCTGCCCGCCTTCGCTCAAGCGCGGCTGCTCGATCACTGGCGCCGGGGCTGGCGTCGGTTTGATCGGGTTGCCGTTCTTGTTGAACTTGCGTTCCTGCGGCTCGTCCGGGGTCTGATCGTAGGCCGCTTGCTCGCGCTCGGCCTGACGTTGCTCCGCAGTGCGGCGCTCGCCGGTGACGAACTGATCCGGCAACACCTTGATCAATAGCAGCTTGCACGGCAACGCGCCGTTCCAGAACGAATACTGTTTGTGGCTGCGGATGCCCATGCGCTTGCCCAGATCAGGCGCGCCGGTAAACACCGCGGCCTCCCAGTTCAGGCAGGCCTGACGCAGGCGCTCGCCGAGGTTCTGGTAGAGGTACAACAGGCTGGCTTCATCGCCGAGACGCTCGCCGTACGGCGGGTTGCAGATCACCAGACCTTTCTGGTTCTGATCCGGACGCGGCTCGAAGGTCGCGACTTCGCCCTGGTAGATCTTGATCCACTCGCTCAGACCGGCGCGCTCGACGTTGTTGCGGCCCGGTTGAATCAGGCGTGGGTCGGCTTCGTAACCGCGAATCCACAGCGGTGGCTTGGCCAGGCCGGCCGCAGCACGTTCAACGGCCTCTTCGTGAAGTTTTTTCCACAGCGCCGGTACGTGACCGAGCCAGGCGGTAAAACCCCACTGCTCGCGACGCAGGTTCGGCGCCATGTCGGCGGCAATCATCCCCGCTTCAACGAGGAAGGTGCCGACACCGCACATCGGGTCCGCCAGTGCGCCGCCTTCGGCGGCAATGCGCGGCCAGCCGGAACGGATCAGGATCGCTGCCGCGAGGTTTTCCTTCAGCGGCGCGGCGCCCTGCTGCAAGCGATAGCCGCGCTGGTGCAGGCTGTGGCCGGACAGGTCAAGGGAGAGGATCGCTTCACCGCGATCCAGACGCAGGTGAATGCGCAGGTCCGGGTTGAGCTTGTCGATCGACGGACGGTCGCCTTGCGGGGTGCGCAGTTTGTCGACGATGGCGTCTTTGACTTTGAGGGCGCCGAAGTGCGTGTTGTCGATGCCCGAACCGTGACCGCTGAACTCAACGGCCAGGGTGCCGTCGCTGAGCATGTGGTCCTGCCAGTCGATATCGAGAACGCCGTGGTACAGGTCTTCGGCGTCTTTCATCGGGAAACGCTTGAGTACCAGCAATACGCGGTTGGCCAGACGTGACCAGAGGCACAGGCGATACGCGGTTTCCATGGTCGCCATGCCACGCACGGCGGAGGTGTGCTCGCGCGCATCTTCAAGGCCAAGCCCGACGGCTTCCTCGATGAGCAGGCCTTCGAGGCCTTTGGGGCAAGTGAGGAAGAGTTCGAAACGGTCGGACATGGTATTTCCAGAACCTTTGGCTAGTGAATCGGCAACGCATTGCCGACCCGGTTTTCAATCAGGCGCTTTTCTAAAAGAGCGCCCGCGTGGCACGAAGGTGTGCCGTTCCGTCCCCGCTGCTCGGGTTAAAAGAGCTTAGATGCCAGGACAGATAAAAAAGTTGGAGAAATAAAAAGTCTTAAAGCGACCCTTCGTCGCTTAGTACCCCAGCGCGAACGTAGGTCATTCTCACTTAAGCATTAACCCCATCATCCAGCGCAGCGCCGATCATACCGGGGTTTGCCGAAAAAACGTCGATGAAACACATCTTTACTTATGGCTGTAGCACTACTTTCGTTACGTCCTTATGACAAAACGATCATTCCCTCGGTGTGACTCATTGGTTAGAACTGAGCACAGGTTGACGTCGCAACGGCGTCAACACCTTGGCTCGCCACGCCGGCAGCGAGCCGCATCATGGCAGGTTTCTTTCTGCCAGGCCTCGGTTGAGGTCGACGCGACACAAACAGTCAACAAGTGAGGGAAACACCCTATGAGAAGACTTAAGCGTGATCCGTTGGAAAGAGCATTTTTGCGCGGATATCAATATGGCGTTGGTGGCAAATCCCGTGAGCTTTGCCCATTTACTCTACCGTCGGTACGCCAAGCCTGGATCAACGGCTGGCGAGAAGGACGCGGCGACAACTGGGACGGTATGACCGGCACTGCGGGAATCCACAGACTCAACGAACTTCACGCCGTCGGCTGACACAGGGCATTTATTCCGACACGACAATCTGACTAGCAACGAATTAACCACGCACGTCCTTCCCGGACGGCGGGCTACGGCCCAGGGGCTCCTTTGAGGAGCCCTTTTTATTGCCTGAGAAAATCCCGCGACCCGCACTCTGTGGCGAGGGAGCTTGCTCCCGCTGGGTTGCGCAGCAACCCCAAACCCATCCAATGAAGTTTGCGGGGTAACCGCTATTCAGGCTCTACGACTGCTGCGCAGCCGAGCGGGAGCAAGCTTCCTCGCCACAATGTTCAACGCAACGCGGCGATGGCATCCACCGATTCGCGAATCAGCGCCGGGCCTTTATAGATGAAGCCCGAATAAATCTGCACCAGGCTCGCACCCGCCTCGATCTTCTCTGCCGCATGCTTGCCCTCGGTAATCCCGCCTGCGGCGATGATTGGCAATCGACCCGCCAGCTCGGCGGCCAGCACCTTCACGGTGTTCGTGCTCTTGTCGCGCACCGGTGCACCGGACAGGCCGCCCGCCTCGTCGCCATGCTCCATGCCTTCAACCCCGACACGGCTGAGGGTGGTGTTGGTGGCAATCACCGCGTCCATACCGGTTTCGATCAGTGCCTGTGCGACCTGAGCGGTTTCTTCGTCGGTCATGTCCGGTGCGATCTTGATCGCCAGGGGCACGTGCTTGCCGTGGCGCAGGGCCAGTTCGGCGCGACGGGTGGCCAGGTCGGCGAGCAGTTGCTTGAGCGAGTCACCGAACTGCAGACTGCGCAGGCCCGGGGTATTTGGCGAACTGACGTTGACTGTCACATAGCTGGCGTGGGCGTAGACCTTGTCCAGGCAAATCAGGTAATCGTCGACTGCGCGCTCGACCGGGGTGTCGAAGTTCTTGCCGATATTGATACCCAGCACGCCCTTGTATTTCGCCGCAGCCACTCGCGCCAGCAGGTTATCCACGCCCAGGTTATTGAAACCCATGCGGTTGATGATCGCCTCGGCTTCCGGCAGGCGGAAGATCCGCGGCTTCGGATTGCCCGGCTGCGGACGCGGCGTCACGGTGCCGATTTCGACAAACCCGAAGCCCAGTTGGGCAAAGCCATCGATGGCCGCGCCGTTCTTGTCCAGACCGGCGGCCAGGCCCACCGGGTTGGGAAATTCCAGACCCATGACCGTCACCGGCACTTTTGCCGGCGCCTTGCACAGCAAGCCGTTAAGGCCCAAACGCCCGCCCGCGCCGATCAGGTCCAGCGACAGATCGTGGGAGGTTTCCGGGGAAAGTTTGAACAACAGCTGACGGGCCAGGGTGTACATGGGCGGCGATGACTCGGGCGGCGAAAAGAGGCGGCGATTATAGCCGGGCATCGCCCCACCGCGCGAGGCGCACGGACAAATCGCTGGCACTGGCATATGCCTTGCACCGATGCAGTATCAGCGCGCAGACCAATGGCGGCAGGCGGGCAAGGACAATGGCGTCGTTTCCGGGGTTGCAGCGCAACATCCGGGACGGCGTTTTTTTTGAGGTGGGTTGTATGAATGAACTTTCGCCAGGGCCGCTGGCCTGGGTCAATGGCAGCGATGCCCCGGAAAAAACCGCGATCAACCTTGGCTTCATGGCCCTGAGCGATTGCGCCTCGGTGGTCGTCGCCGCGACACAGGGTTTCGCTCAGCCTTACGGTCTGACGTTGAATCTCAAGCGCCAGGCCTCATGGGCGAATCTGCGCGACAACCTGGTCAGCGGCGAGCTCGATGCCGCGCACAGCCTGTACGGCTTGATTTACGCGGTGCACCTGGGCATTGGCGGTGTCGCTGCGACCGACATGGCAGTGCTGATGGGCCTGAACCAGAACGGGCAGAGCCTCAACCTTTCGCACGGCCTGCAAACCCTCGGCGTGACCAGTCCTGAAGCGCTGGATCGGCACGTGCACCAAAGCCGCGCAAAACTGACCTTCGCCCAGACCTTCCCCACCGGCACTCACGCAATGTGGTTGTATTACTGGCTGGCAAGCCAGGGCATCCATCCATTGCAGGATGTCGACAGCGTGGTCGTACCGCCGCCGCAAATGGTCGCGCACCTGCAAGCCGGCCGCATCGACGGTTTCTGCGTCGGCGAACCGTGGGCCGCCAGCGCTGTGCAGCAGGATCTGGGCTTCACCCTCGCCACCAGCCAGACCATCTGGCCCGACCACCCGGAAAAAGTCCTCGGCTGCACCCGCGAATTCGTCGAACACTACCCGAACACCGCGCGGGCCCTGGTCATGGCGATTCTGGAAGCGAGCCGCTTCATCGAAGAAAGCGCGGAGAACCGGCGCAGTACGGCACAACTGCTCAGTGCCGCCGAATACCTCGACGCGCCCGCCGCCTGTATCGAGCCACGCTTTCTCGGAGACTACGCCGACGGCCTCGGCAATCGCTGGCAGGACCCGCATGCGCTGCGCTTTCACGCTCAGGGCGAGGTCAATCTGCCGTACCTCTCCGACGGCATGTGGTTCATGACGCAATTTCGCCGCTGGGGCCTACTGCGCGAAGACCCGGATTACCTGGCCGTGGCACGTCAAGTTCAACAACTGGACGTTTATCGGTCAGCAGCCAGCGCCGTCGGAGTCGCTGCCGGGAACACGGACATGCGCAGCAGCCAATTGCTCGACGGCAAAATCTGGGATGGCAGCGACCCGGCCGGCTATGCGCGCAGCTTTCGCTTGCACGCCCTGAGCGACGACACTCCCCTTCTTGCCCGCCGCTGACAGGAGATCGCGAACATGTTGCGCATTCTGCTGATCAACGACACCGCGAAAAAAGTCGGCCGCCTGAAAGCCGCACTGACCGAAGCCGGTTTCGAGGTGATCGACGAGTCCGGCCTGACCATCGACCTGCCCGCGCGCGTCGAAACGGTGCGCCCGGACGTGATCCTGATCGATACCGAGTCACCGAGCCGTGATGTCATGGAGCAAGTGGTGCTGGTCAGCCGCGATCAGCCACGGCCGATCGTGATGTTTACCGACGAGCATGATCCGGGGGTGATGCGTCAGGCGATCAAGTCCGGGGTCAGTGCCTACATTGTCGAAGGCATTCACGCACAGCGCTTGCAGCCGATTCTCGACGTGGCGATGGCCCGCTTCGAAAGCGATCAGGCCCTGCGCGCGCAGTTGCAGGCCCGCGACCAACAACTGGCCGAGCGCAAGCGCATCGAGCTGGCCAAGGGCTTGTTGATGAAAATGAAGGATTGCAACGAGGAAGAGGCCTACACCCTGATGCGCCGCCAGGCCATGAGCCGTCAGCAGAAACTGATACAGGTGGCGGAGCAGATCATTGCCATGAGTGAGTTGCTGGGCTGACCGATCGTTCCCACGCTCTGCGTGGGAATGCATCCCGTGACGCTCTGCGTCACTTCGCAAGAGCGGACGCGGAGCGTCCCTGGCGGCATTCCCACGCGGAGCATGGGAACGATCTGCCCCTTCTGTAGAAGCTGACGAGTGCAACGAGGCTGCGATCTTTTCAAGCCTTGGCACAAATCTCGCTATGTAAACCGTACAGGTAACCAACGGCGGTTGCCCCACCTACGACAAAGACGTCGCTCACCCCGTTCGCCCCCCGGCGAATCAGGTAGCGGCGTTTTTGCGTTTTGGCCCCACAGACCGGGGCCGGTGGTGCGGCCGTGCGGCGCTCCACCTGCTGTACATGACTCCTTTCGAGACTCTTTTCAGCCGAGGTGCGCGATGAATTCAAGCTTCTGGAAATCCGGCCATACCCCGACCCTGTTCGCGGCCTTCCTGTATTTCGACCTGAGCTTCATGGTCTGGTACCTGCTCGGCCCACTGGCGGTGCAGATTGCCGCCGATTTGCATCTGACCACGCAACAGCGGGGCCTCGTCGTCGCCACGCCGATCCTGGCCGGTGCGGTGTTGCGCTTCGCCATGGGCATGCTGGCCGATCGCTTGTCGCCGAAGACGGCCGGACTGATCGGCCAGGTCATCGTCATTTGCGCGCTGTTCGGCGCGTGGAAGCTCGGCATCCACAGTTATGAACAGGCGCTGATCCTCGGTCTGTTCCTCGGCATGGCCGGCGCCTCGTTCGCCGTAGCCCTGCCGCTGGCCTCGCAGTGGTATCCGCCAGAACATCAGGGCAAAGCCATGGGCATTGCCGGTGCGGGCAACTCCGGCACCGTGTTCGCCGCCCTGCTCGCCCCGGTGATTGCCGCCGCGTTCGGCTGGAGCAACGTGTTCGGTTTCGCTCTGATCCCGCTGATCCTGACCTTGGTGCTATTTGCGTGGCTGGCGAAAAACGCCCCACAGCGGCCGAAACCAAAAGCCATGGCCGACTACTTCAAGGCCCTTGGCGATCGCGACAGCTGGTGGTTCATGTTTTTCTACAGCGTAACCTTCGGTGGCTTCATTGGTCTGGCCAGCGCCCTGCCCGGCTACTTCAACGACCAATACGGCCTGAGCCCGGTAACCGCCGGCTACTACACCGCGGCCTGCGTGTTCGGCGGCAGCCTGATGCGGCCGTTGGGTGGCGCACTGGCGGATCGCTTCGGCGGCATTCGCACGTTGCTGGCGATGTACACCGTGGCGGCCATCTGCATCGCGGCCGTGGGCTTCAACCTGCCAAGTTCCTACGCGGCGCTGGCACTGTTCGTCTGCACCATGCTCGGTCTCGGCGCCGGTAACGGTGCGGTGTTTCAACTGGTGCCCCAGCGCTTTCGTCTGGAAATCGGCGTGATGACCGGACTGATCGGCATGGCCGGCGGGATCGGTGGTTTCGCCTTGGCGGCCGGCATGGGCGCGATCAAGCAAAGCACCGGCAGTTATCAGCTCGCCCTGTGGTTGTTCGCCAGCCTGGGCATCCTCGCCTGGTTTGGTCTGCACGGGGTGAAACGCCGCTGGAGAACCACCTGGGGTTCGGCGGCCGTCACGGCGGCACGGGTCTGAGGCTTCAATGGCCCTGCAATTGAGCTTTGCCGAAGCCAGCGCCACCGGCCCGCGTGCGGAAAACCAGGACGCTTTGCGTTCGGTGACACCGGCGCCGGCGCTGGCCGCGAGCAAGGGTTATCTGTTCGCCATCGCCGATGGCGTCAGTCAATGTGCCGACGGCGGCCTCGCCGCGCGCTCGACCTTGCAGGCCCTGGCACTCGACTATTACGCCACCCCGGAAACCTGGAGCGTGGCTCAGGCACTGGATCGCCTGTTGCTCGCGCAGAACCGCTGGCTGCAGGCCAATGGCGGTGGGCAGCCGCTGCTCACCACCGTCAGCGCGCTGGTCATGCGTGGCCGGCGGTTCACCCTCGCCCATGTCGGCGACTGCCGGGTCTATCGCTGGCACGCCGACAGCCTGCAACGGATCTCCGAGGATCACGTCTGGGAGCAACCGGGCATGCAGCATGTGCTCAAACGGGCGCTGGGGCTGGATCAACATCTGGTGCTGGACTTTCTCGACGGCGAGCTGCGTGACGGCGAGCGTTTTGTGCTGCTCAGCGACGGCGTGTGGTCGACCCTGGGCGATACCGCGATCGCCGCGATCTTGCGCGATCAGCCCGACCTGCACAGCGCCGCACGCACCTTGGTCAACGCCGCGCATCTGGCCGGGAGTCAGGACAATGCCAGTGCCTTGCTCGTTCGGGTCGATCATGTCGGCGAGGCGAACCTTGGCGATGCGCTGATTCATTTGCAGCAATGGCCCTTGCCGCCAGCGCTGAAACCCGGCCAGGCTTTTGAAGGCTGGCAAGTGCAGGGCATTGCCGCGCAGAGTCAGCAATCGCTGTTGTATCGGGTCACGGACGGGCAGGACCAGCCATGGCTGCTGAAAACCCTGCCTTCGCGTTCAAGCGCTGATGCTCAGGCCGGGCAAGCGCTGCTGTCTGAGGAATGGTTTCTCAAACGCGTGGCCGGCCGGCATTTTCCGGAAGTCCATGCCTGCCATCAGCGTCAGCATTTGTACTACGTGATGCGTGAATATTCCGGCATCACTCTGGCGCAGCGCTTCCAGCAGAGCGGCCCGTTGCCGATGGCGCAGTGGCAGGACATCGCCGAACGGCTGTTACGTGCGGTCGGGTTGCTGCATCGGCGGCAGATTTTTCATCGCGATATCAAACCGGAAAACCTGTTATTGGCCGATGACGGCGAGCTGCGGGTGCTGGATTTCGGCCTGGCGTATTGCCCGGGATTGTCCGAAGACACGCCGTCGACGCTGCCGGGAACACCAAGCTTTATCGCCCCGGAAGCGTTTCGCGGGGATCCGCCGAGTGCGCAACAGGATTTGTATGCGGTCGGCATCACCCTCTATTACCTGCTGACCGGGCACTTTCCCTACGGTGAGATCGAAGCGTTCCAGCGCCCCCGATTTGGCGTGCCTGTCAGCGCCAGTCGCTATCGGCCGGACTTGCCGGAATGGCTGGCGCAGAGTCTTGAGCGCGGCGTGGCCGCTGACCCGCAACAACGGTTCGAAACGGCCGAAGAGTGGTTGCTGGTACTGGAACAGGGCGAGCGGCGCAGTTTGAGTGTCAGGCCCCGGCCTTTACTGGAGCGGGAGCCGTTGAAGGTCTGGCGGACCATGGCGTTGGTGGCCTTGCTTGGAAATTTGGTGCTCCTGGTTTTGCTGTTTCATGGCTGAGACCGAAGTGCGGCTATCGCGAGCAGGCTCACTCCTACAATTTGAAATGCGTTCCCCTGTAGGAGTGAGCCTG